>DAITPE010000415.1:0-5356 GCA_036833775.1 Pyrinomonadaceae bacterium
GAACGGAATCCGCTCGGCGACAAGATCGAGGGGAAACGCCATCGGCTCGCGCCGCCCACTGCACCGTTTCATTATCTTGGTTCACCTGCGCGAGCGTCGCCGCCGAAATCCCCAAAACCCCTGCATAATCCGCCAGCTTCAAAGCAAAATTCGCATACCAAACCGCCAATTCCGCAAGCGTCGTCGGCAGCCATTTTCTTTTTATTCGATTAATCATAATTTTAAAACCTTTTTCTTAGTTAATTACCCAAAACCCTTACAGGTTTATCCATGCGGTAAACGCTTACCGCGCCAAAAACACAAAAACGCCGATACTTCAAAAAAGTAAATAAGCGTTTTATTCGTCGGCTACCCCGTAAAAAGTCGGTTGTTAATCAGGGTTAAAAAATTAAAGCGATTATAGCGGAGAAAATTGTCCGAAAGCAACATTTTTTTAGAATTATCGAAAAAAACATATAAATTCCCGCCAAGAATATTCAATTTCCCGCCGAGAACATTGATATTCCCGCCGAGACAAAGCATTTTCCCGCCGAGAAGTTGTTATTTCCCGCCGAGACAATGAACCTTCTCGCCGAGAATGTCCTTGTTCTCGCCGAGACAATGAATATTCTCGCCGAGACAATGAATATTCTCGCCGAGACAAAGCATCTTCCCGCCGAGAACATCGATCTTCTCGGCGAGAAATAACAACTTCCCGCCGAGACAAAGCATCTTCTCGGCGGGAAATAGAACATTCACGGCGGGAAAAAGCATCTTCCCGCCGACACAAAACACGCGAAACCCAATAAACACGGGCATTTCGTGAAAAATAGTCGATTGGCTTTGCACCAAAAAACTAAAAGTTTAAGCGTTTTGAGTGCAAAATGTTCAGAGTTCAAACTTTAGTTTGAGTTTGTTAGCGAAATTCAAGAAAAATCTTGAACTCTGAACGCGTTTGAGTAATTGCAAAATCTTATTTAAGTGCAAAATATCTTTTCTAAGCAGTTTGATTGCTAAGCCTAGTCGATTATTTGACGATGACTGTAGCTAATTTTTGAAATACGCTTGTAAATATCCGAATTTTGCCATAAACAAATCAAAGCAGTTAAACAAATATTTATTTACAAACCTCGCCCGACCGATATAAAATCATCCCACACAAACAAAGCTTTACCAGATTTCAACAAAAAAGGAACGACCACAATGGCTGAAAACAATTCCGAAGGCTATCAAGAGGCAATAAGAAGAATAAATAAATGGAAAGAAAAAGAAGACATTTATGAAATTCTCAATTTGTCAGGATTGCATTTAACCGCATTGCCGAAAGAGATAAGGGAGTTGAAAAATTTGCAACGGCTTAATCTTCAAAACAATCAATTGAGCGAATTGCCGAAAGAGATAGGAGAGTTAAAAAAAATACGAAATCTTTTTCTTTTCAATAATAATATAATTAAATTGCCTGACCAGATTAAAGATTTGAAAAGTTTAGAAATACTTTCTCTCGAAACCAATGAACTGAGCGAATTGCCGAAAGAGATAGGAGAGTTAAAAAAATTGCAAATTCTGTATCTTGATAGCAATCGATTGACCGAATTGCCAAAGGAGATAAGAAATCTGAAAAGTTTGAGAAAGCTTTCACTGATAAATAATCAATTAAGAGAATTGCCGAAAGAAATAAGTGAGCTGGAAAATTTGCAAGAGCTTAATCTTTCATTCAATCAATTGACCGAACTACCTAAAGAGATCATTGAGTTAAAAAGTTTGGAACTTCTTTCAATAAATAACAATCAATTAAGCGAATTGCCGAAAGAAATAAGTGAGCTGGAAAATTTGCTAGGGCTTTATCTTGGAAACAATCAATTGAGCGAATTGCCGAAAGAGATAAGTGAGTTGAAAAATTTGCTAGGGCTTTATCTTCGAGGCAATGATAAGCTGAATATTCCGCCGGAAATAATTGAAAAAATCATTGAACCTCAAACTATTCTCAATTATTATTTCGAGAATATTTATCAAATAAATGATGAAGATATTCTTCCATTGAAAGAAGTAAAGGTATTGATAGTTGGTCAAGGACGTGTCGGGAAAACCTCGTTAATAAAATATTTGATAAATAATGAAAAATGTAATCCCGAAGAACCTTCGACACACGGGATTATTCGTAATAAATGGAAAATTAATGTGGTCGAAGAAAAAACAGGTAAAGAGCAAGATGTTCAACTAAACATTTGGGATTTCGGCGGACAGGACATTCAACATCAAACTCATCAATTCTTTTTAAATCAACGCAGTCTTTATCTTTTGGTTTTGGATGCAGGGCGCGATGAAGCTGGAAATAAACTGGATTATTGGTTGAAAAAAATCGAAACAGTCGGGAAAGATGCGCCGATTCTGGTTGCCGTGAATAAATCCGAACAATGCTTGCTTCCGCTTGCTTATACGGATTTGAAAGAAAAGTTTAATATCAAAGGCTTTTTCAATATTTCGTGTGAAACGGGGCAAGAGATCGAAAATTTAAGAGAAACTATCAAAGACGAGATCGGTAAGATAGAAAATGTTTTTGAACCGATTCGTAAAGAATGGTTTGCGGTTAAAGAATATCTTGAAAATCTGGAAGAAGATTATATTTCGAGAGAAGAATATCGAAAAATTTGCCGCGAAAAAGGTGTTACCGAAAGAACGAGTCAGGATACGCTTTTGATACTTTTGCACGAACTCGGTGTGATGCTTAATTTCAAGGAACACGAAACCGAAGTTCTCAACCCCGAATGGGTGACGCGCGGAGTTTATCAAATGGTTACTTCGCTCGATGTTCAAATGAACAAGGGAGTTCTGACTCCTGCCTTGATTGAAAGCGAAATAGTAAAATTACAGGAACAATTACACAGCGAAGGGAAAGATTATCTGCGTTATCCGCCAGAAAAATATTCGTTCATTACCGATTTAATGAAAAAGTTTGAATTGGCTTATCGAATTGATGAAACGGATGATTATTTTGTCCCGTCGTTATTGCCGAAAGATTCGCCTTTTGTCGGCGATTGGAACGAAAAGGAATGTGTAGGCTTCAGATATAACTATGAAAACGGACTCTTGCACGAAACGATCATGTCGCGTTTTATTGTGAAAATGAATGGTTATATTTTGAATAAAACACAATGGCTCACAGGCGTTCTATTACAAAACGAACACGGCAATAAAGCGTTGGTAAAAGCGGATTTATCAAACGGCTATCTGAACATTTTAATAGACGGAAACGAAAAAACTCGGCGCGAATTTCTGGCAATTATCCGAATGAAGTTCAACTTGCTTCACAAGGATAACTATCCGAAACAGGAAATACCTTTGAAAGAATTTCCCGATGAATTTGTCAGTTATGAGCTGCTTTTGCAATTGGAAAAAGAAGGAATCGAAGAATCGCACACGACCGTAAACGGAAAACTCGTTAAATTTAAGGTCAAAGAATTATTAGACGGTGTATCAACTGCAAACAAAAGAGCATTGGAATTGCAAATAGACGAAATTTATCACGACAAAGCAGAATTGGAACATCGCTATAAAGAAGGATTAAAACGCGGAGAAGAAATCGCCCGCAAAAAAGATAAGGAAATCAACGATATTTTTGGCGAGTATGGTGAAGGAAAGAATACGGAAATAAATAATTCTCAAAAAAATCAATCAATTTCAAAAAAAGAAGATTCCTTTGCGAAAATATCAATTGTGGTGGTTTTATCTTTTCTTACTATTTTCGGAGCAATTGTCGGAACCGGATTTTTAGTTAGAATCGATATTTTACCCGAAAGTTTGATTTGGGTTATTTATACTTTTGCCGCTATAACGATAATTATTCTGCTTGCATTCGTTTTGACTTATCTGGGTAAACTCGATTCAAAAAGTTTGACAGAAATCTTAAGTAAAATACTTGACATCTTCGGCAACACCAAGAAAAAAGAATAAGTATGAAATTGGAAGCGATTTTAGATTCTATGTCGGGCGTATTAGGTGAGAAGAAGGGCTTTGAAACCGGCTTGGCGGAAATGTTCGTCGGTCGTAAGGGCTTCGGTCAGATCGTTTTCGGTCATCACGACAAACGACGCGCAATCGGTCAAGCCCCAATTTTTATCGGGTCTCTCTTCATAGAGCGCGAGTGCTTGCCCGAACAATTCGGAGGTCGCGGGAACGACGGTGACAAACGGATTTTCCGTGAGCGCGTGAATGACAGCCGCCGCCGATTTACGGAATTTCAGTGATGATAAACCGTTGCCGATCTCAACCAGAATAAATTCGGTCGTGAGCAAGGGGATTTTTTCGGCGGCAATCTTTTTCTGCCAAAATAAAGCCTTTTCGTGCCATTGGTCACGCGTATTAAACAGCACATAGACATAAGCCGTATCGAGAAATAATGTTTCGTTTGGCAAGGCGTTTTAATCCTCCAATCTACCGTGTGCGTAAAAATCGTGTCTCTCTGCCAGATCATCAACGCCGACATCAATTGCCAGATTAGCGATCAGAGTCAGCGCGTAGACGGGTTCGTCCGTGGTAATTTCGGGTTCTGCGGTATTTTTGCCGTTCGCGGTTTTGCCCGTCACGTCTTCGAGAATCAGCGCGGCGATTTCGAGTTTGGCGCGGTCGGGCAATGGTAAAATGTTTTTCGTGTAAATTTCCTGAACTTCGGTCTGCATCTTCGATCACCTCGTTTCGGTCATTATAACACTGTGGATAAGTGAGAACGGATAATGGATAACGGATAACAAAAAGATTTCACTATCCGTTATCCACTATCAGTTATCAGTTATCCGTTAATACTATTCTTGACAAAACGGCTGTGAAAGGTCAGATTGAATAACGGAAAGAAATCTATAATTTAGCTGTATAAAAAGTCGAACGAACTTTAGTTTGTTCCTTTTTGATTGAAAGGAAAGTTTGTTGGTCAAACATTCGGGACAAACTGAAGTTTGTCCTACAAAATAAAATAAAATGCGTGTAGCGGTTATTTCTGCGGAAGCGGTTCCGTATTCTAAGACGGGCGGTTTGGGTGATGTGGCGGATGTAGGGGGAGGCCGGGCCGCTGATGGGGCAGCTGACCGTGTGCCACTGGCCGCTGGCGGCAGCAAAAGTGGCGGCACCTTGCCCCACGGTGCGGAAGGTGGTCCAAAGCTGGCCGTTGTTGTCTACGTTCAGGCTGGAAACGGCCACTTCGGCTTCGCTCAGAGCCAGCGTTTCTGGTAGTCCTTCCACCAATTCCCACGCCGTACCATTGAAGCGATTCACGCTGCTGGCGGTGGCCAGCCACGGCTGCCCGTCGGCACTGTTCCGCGGGGTGAACGTCTTGAATACCCGTGAAGAGGCCGGCCGATGAGCGCGAGCGAAGAGGCCAAATTGG
>DAITPE010000416.1:0-5352 GCA_036833775.1 Pyrinomonadaceae bacterium
CCGATTTGCAGCTTTTACACGAAAGAATCATCGAATCTATTCGTTCGGGTTTGATCACGACCGATCTCGAAGGGAAAATTTATACATTTAATGCCGCCGCTTCGGAAATTACGGGTTATTCCGCCGAAGAAATGATCGGAAAACCGATTTCGGTTTTGCTCGGCGAAATGGAAACGGCGATCGCGCTTTCGATCGAAACGACGGAAACCGGCGAACAACAGCCGCGTTTTGAAGCCGATCTGATGACCCCCGAAGGTTTTGTCGTACGCGTCGGTTACGGAATTTCGCCGCTTTTCGACGAAGACGGCGAAGCAAGCGGTTTGATCGTGACGTTTCAAGATTTGACGGAAATTCGTTCGATGGAAGAAAGCGTTCGGCGAAAAGATCGTTTGGCGGCGGTCGGGCGCGTCGCGGCAGGTTTGGCGCACGAGATCAGAAATCCGCTCGGCGCTATGCGCGGTGCGATCCAAGTTTTGGAATCGACGACGCAGATGAACAAAACGCAGTCGGGTTTGATGGAAATCATTTTGCGCGAATCAGACCGTTTGAACAGCATCATCACAAATTTTTTAACTTACGCGCGTCCGCGTGTCAGCAATTTTTCAGAGATCGACGTTTGCGAAGCGATTCTCGATACTTTTACGCTTTTGCGGCATAGTCCCGATGTTAAGGAAACTCACAAACTCGAAACGGAACTTCCCGATCATCCTGTTTTAATTTATGCCGATCCGACGCAGTTGAAACAAATCTTTTGGAATTTGGCGCGAAATTCGATTCAAGCAATGCGCGACGGCGGAACTTTTTCGATTCGATTGCTTGAATCTCAGCTTAATCGCGTTAAGATAGTTTTTTCCGACACGGGCTGTGGAATGTCGCCCGAACAGGTCGAACAGCTTTTTGAGCCTTTTTCAAATTCGACGACCGGCGGCACGGGTCTCGGACTTTCGATTGTTTATCAGATCATCCGCGATCATAACGGCACGATCAATGTCCGCAGTATGGAAGGCGAAGGAACGCTGATCACGGTCGAACTTCCGGTCGAAAAGCGCGGTCAAAATATCTCGATCGAAACGGTCATCGAGGAAAAATCCGAAAAGCCTTTGCCGCTCGAAAGCTTTTTAAATGTAAAAACCAAATAATTTTCAAATTTACTCTTGAATTAAAAATCGATTTTCTTCAAAATAGTAAAAGGTAAAATTACTTTGCCGATTTCTTTTCCCGAAAGCCCTTCTATTATTTCTAAAATTCGATGTCTAATTTACTGATCGTTGATGATGAACAAAGCTACCGACAGCTTTTAACGCTTGTTTTTGAGAACGACGGACACCAAATACGAACGGCGATGAACGGACGCGAAGCAGTTCAAATGCTGCTGGACGAACCCGCCGACGTAATTATTTCCGACGTAAAAATGCCCGATATGGACGGCATCGAACTGCTTCGTGCGGTTCGTGAAAATCATCCCGATACGGCGATGGTTTTGATGACAGCGTTTGCTTCGGTCGAAACCGCCCGCGAAGCTTTCAAGCTCGGCGCAGACGATTTTATCCAAAAGCCTTTCGATGTCGAAGAATTAAAGATCATCGTCCGCAAGGCTTTAGAAAAACAAGTTCTCGTCAATGAAAATCGCGCTTTCAAACGCGCTCAGCGCGAAAAAGGCAGTGTTAAAAACATTATCGGCAATTCGTCGAAAATGCAGGCGATCTTTCAGATGATCGAGACCGTCGCCGAAGTTCAATCGACCGTTTTGATCACGGGCGAATCGGGAACGGGTAAAGAATTGGTCGCACGCGCGATCCACGATCTTTCACCGCGCGCCGAAAAGCCTTTCGTTTCGATCAACTGCGGCGCGTTTACCGAAACTTTGCTCGAATCCGAACTTTTCGGATACATCAAAGGTTCGTTTACGGGCGCAAACGCGAACCGCAAAGGACTTTTTGAAGCGGCGAATAAAGGAACGATCTTTCTCGACGAAATCGGCGAAATGTCGCCCGCGATGCAAGTAAAATTGTTGCGCGTCCTTCAAGAACGCCGCGTTCGTCCGGTCGGCGCACACGAAGAACTTCCGATCGACACGCGCGTGATTGCGGCGACCAACCGCGATCTCAAACAAATGTCGAACGACGGAACTTTCCGCGAAGATTTGTTTTACCGCATTTCCGTGATTCCGATTCATCTGCCGCCGCTGCGCGAACGCTCCGAAGATATTCCCGAACTCGTCAAACATTTCGTCAATAAATTCTGCGATCAAACCGGACGCGAAGTTAAGATTTCTCCGAAAGCCGTGATGTATCTCGAAAATTACACTTGGCACGGCAACGTCCGCGAACTCGAACACACGATCGAACGCGCCGTCGCGCTCGAACGCGGCGACGAAATTCAGCCGGAAAGATTGCCCGAACACATCACCAATTACAATCCAGAACGCATCAAATCCGAATTCAATCTGCCCGACGACGGCATAAATTTGACAGCTCATCTCGATAATTTGGAGAAAACCTACGTGATGGAGGCTTTGCGGAAAACCGGCGGAAATCAGACGAAAGCCGCCGATCTTTTGCAGATGCAGGTTCGCTCGCTTCGCCATTTACTCGATAAGCACAGCATTCGCACGCTTTCGGCGCAGATGCGCAACAGCGAAAATTAAATAACTTTCGATAGTTTTTTCTCGCTGTCTTAATTTCGTGCACGATTATTGCATAGCCAAAAACCGAAGGCTCGTTCGGCTTCGGTTTTTTTATTTTATTTTCTTCTCCCCAAACCTATGAAATTACCCCAAAACGGTTTTACTTTGATCGAATTGTTGATCGTGATCGTAATATTGTCCATCATCGCAGCGATCGCAATTCCGAATTTAATGGCGGCGCGGCGCAGTGCCAACGAAGCGGCGGCAGTTTCCTCGATGCGTTCGATCGTCTCCGCCGAAACCACTTATCGAACTACCATCGGACACGGAAATTTCGGAGATATGACGGCATTGATCGGCGGCGGATTGCTTGACGGTTCTTTTACCTCGATGACCAGAACGGGCTACGATTTCGCGCTCACGAAAGTCGATGAATCAGCCGGACAGCCGCCGATCTTCAATGCTTCGGCGATTCCCGTACAATACGGCACGAACAGCACGGGCACGGGATCAAAGAGTTTTTATACGAATGAAACCGGAGTTATTTATTTTAATTATTTAAGCACCGCACCTTTTCCGACGAGCAATCTCGACCGCACGGTCAACGACGGCGGAGTAATAACGAATTAAAACCGAATCGCAATTTGCGGCAATACATTAAGAACAAGTCTTTCGATTTGTTCTTTTTTTTTTCGGATTTAGCTGTCTGCAAAGTTTGTCAAATACGGCGGTTTTTCTGACAATTTTCGTCACTGTCTCAATGCCAATAACTGTTAATTTCGATTCTTTTTGCTCTCCAACAAAGTGATGTCAAATTTCCCGAAAATTTGAAACTCAATAAATACAAGGCTTTTAATTGATATTTTCAAGTTTTGCAGTTTTGGCACGGCACTTGATAAAGGTGAAAGTGCCTGAATAAAGGTAGAAAAAGACTAAACATAAAAAGAAAAAGAAAAATTAGGAGATTGTGAATTAAATGAAAAAGAATCAACAAGGTTTCTCGCTTATCGAACTTTTAATCGTCGTTGTTATTATCGGCATTATCGCCGCTATCGCTATTCCGAACCTTTTGGCATCGCGCCGCGCTGCTAACGAATCGTCAGCTATCGCTTCGATGAGAACTGTCACGGGTGCGCAAGCAACCTACCAGTCAACTCTCGGCAGCGGTGAATACGGCGCAGGTGCTGCATTGTCAGCAGGCGGATTGGTTGACACCGTTATCGGATGTGCTACGGCTCCCTGCCGCAAGAGCGGATACGGTTTTACCATTCTTGCAACACCTAGCTCGGCATCGCAACAGCCGTTGTTCGACGTGACCGCATTGCCGGAAAGCTTCGGAACAGGCGTGACGGGAACGGGAACACGTTCGTTCTACACGAATGAAACGGGCGTTATCTATGCCGTGACCGCAGCAACCATCGGAGGCACTACGAATACTGTCCGCATTCCGTCAACGGGAACACCGATCAGCTAAGCTTTAGCTTAAACTTTAGGATTAAAAGCGGAATCGTTCATTCGATTCCGCTTTTTCTGTGTTTAAATTATCAGGGTTTTGCGACAACGGTTTTCGGGTCTGACGAATGTCCGACCGTTTCGTTGTTTTTCACGAGCGTTCCCTGCATTTCGACCGTCACGGCAAGCCCGTTCGGGTCGGGCGTGATTTCGAGAATATACGGCGATTTCGTGAGCGTCAAAAACGTCCACGCGCCGCCGCCCGCGCCCTTGATGCGGTAGCCCAAACGAAAAGCGTCCTGCTTTTGCAAACTGAAAATAATTTTCAGCCGATACCCGGAAAGGTCTTCCGTCTTAAAATTCCCGACGAGCGTTTCGGGCGAAGCCGAATCGCCTTCTTCGACGTAGAAACCTAAGTCCAAACCGATCGCATCGGTAAAAGCGTCCTGCAATTCGATGTATTCGATCAGTTCTTTGATCTGCGTTTCGATACCGGGCTTTTGCGGAAGCTGCGGCGCAACGAAAGTTAGATCGGGTTTCGTCGGCACAGGGTCTTTCTTGTCGCCGCGAAACAGATTATCGACAAAACTCGTGACCGCGATCTTCGTATTGCTGAGTTGGTCTTTGAGCAGCCGCCAACCGTGATAAGCCGCCGCGTTTTTGGAAAGAGTTTCGAGCATATCGTCCGATATGTTCAACGTAGTTTTCAAAGCAGGCAGTTTGCTGTTCAAATTCTGAGCCAGCAAATCCATACCTTCCTCGTATCTGGGTATTACTTTTTTAATTGTCATATTCCCTCCCTTATTGGAAATTGAATGTTGAGCGATCAATATATGATCGGGTTGATGAAATGAATACAAACAGGACGTTTGTATTCGTTGAATGTGCGTTCAAATTTATTTTAACCTACGTGTCAATACCTTTTTCAAAGAATTGATCCGCGCCGTGTCAATGTAAGTCTGCGCTGAGATGATGCAAGCCTGCGCTGACTCAGCGCAAGTCCGCGCAGGCTTGGCGCAAGTTTGCGCTAACACAGCGCAAGTCCGCGCTGACTCAGTGCAAGTCTGCGGAGGCTTGGCGTAAACTTGCACTGACTCAGCGCAAGTTTACATCGACTCAGTGCAAGTTTACTTTAGCTTGGCGCAAACTGCGGCGGATTGGCGGACGATTCAATTGATGGACAATTTATGTGAATCAAGGATAGAAATAAAACTTTGCGAACTTTGCGCCTTTGCGTGAAAAGAATCCGGTTTTAACTGAAAAACTTAAGATTT
>DAITPE010000417.1:0-5351 GCA_036833775.1 Pyrinomonadaceae bacterium
CACTTCAATCGGCAACGATAAATTCGGCTGATCTGCTCGGCTGGAAAGATAAAATCGGTTCGATCGCGGTCGGAAAATATGCCGACATCGTTGCCGTAACGGAAAATCCTCTGCAAAATATCGCCGTTTTGGAAAATATCCAATTCGTGATGAAAGACGGCGTTGTTTATAAGAATCTTTTGCAAAAATAGTTTTCGATAAATTCGATTCGAAAAGCCGAACGTATTTTTTAGCGTTCGGCTTTTTTAATTTCTAACATTTTCAAAATTTTATTTAACTTTTCGCACCATTTAGCCGATATGCAAATACGGCGTATTGTCCGTTGAAATTATATGAAAATTGAAACCTATTCTTATAGCGAAAAAAATTCGTGGTCTGATCCTTTTTCGGCTGAACTCGATTCGCCGGAAACTTTGGTCGTTGTTTTCGGCGCATCTTCTTTTTTAGATAAACCTCAAATTTTGAGTGAATTAACGGAAAGTTTTCCGAAATCGAAAATAATCGGCTGTTCGACCTCGGGCGAGATTTTGGGCGAAACGATCAATGATGAAAGTTTGTCGGTTGCGGTCGCGAAATTTGAAAAAACTTGTCTCGATCTGGCGACTGCGCCGATCTCGAAAGCGGAAGAATCGTTTGCGGCAGGCGAAAAACTCGCAAAAACTTTGTTAAAGCCGAGCTTGCGCGGCGTTTTGGTTTTGTCCGACGGTTTGAACGTCAACGGCAGCGAACTCGTGAAAGGTTTGAATTCGGTTTTGCCGACCGATGTCGTCGTTACGGGCGGACTCGCGGGCGACGGCGACCGTTTTGCGCGGACTTGGGTTTTAAAGGACGGAAATCCGCAAAGCAATTTTATTTCGGCGGTCGGTTTTTACGGCGATTCGGTGAAGATCGGACACGGCTCGAAAGGCGGCTGGGATATTTTCGGTCCCGAAAGAAAAATTACGAAGGCAAACAGCAATCAGCTTTTTGAACTCGACGGAAAACCTGCTTTGCAACTTTACAAAAATTATCTCGGCGATCTCGTTGCCGAACTTCCGGCTTCCGCGCTGTTGTTTCCGCTTTCGCTCCGCAACAATATGTTCGAGGAAAAACGAATCGTCCGCACGATCTTGAGTGTTGACGAAAACAGTCAATCGATGACGTTTGCGGGCGACGTTCCCGAAGGCGCACTTGTTCAATTGATGCGTGCAAATTTCGACCGCCTGATCGACGGCGCATCCGAAGCGGCGTTGATGACGAACGGGAAAGGCGCGGAATCGAGTGCGGAAAATGTTCTCTCGATCGCAATCAGTTGTGTCGGTCGGCGTTTGATCTTAGGTGAACGCGCCGAAGAAGAACTCGAAGCCGTTTTGGACGAATTGCCTTCAAATACGAAACAAGTCGGGTTTTATTCATACGGTGAAATTTCGCCTTACGCGACCGGACATTGCGATCTGCACAATCAAACAATGACGCTGACGACGATCAGCGAAGAATAATTATCGATCGATCGATGCTTCATACAATCTTAAATCGCCAGCTCAAAAAACTCGGTCTGACGGAAACCGCGCCTCCGTCAGCCGAAACTTGGCATTTATTTTTGGAAAGAGTTGACCGCACTTATCTCGATTTTGATAAAGACCGCGATCTGATCGAACATTCGCTTTCGCTTTCTTTGCGCGAAATGCAGGAAGTTTACGATCAACTTCGTAAAAACGAAATGCGTTACGCGCTCGCGGCGCAAGGTGCGAACGACGGTTTGTGGGATTGGGATTTGGTCACAGGCGAAGCATTCTATTCGGAACGCTGGATGGAACTGATGCACGCTTCGCATAAACCTGCGAATATTGCTTATTCAAAAGATTGCTGGCTGGGTAAAATTCACGAAGACGATCGTTCGCGTGTAATCGCCGATCTCGACGCGCATTTTTGCGGAGAAACCGATCATTTTGAAAATCGTCACCGCGTAATTCTCGAAGACGGCGAAGAGATTTGGATTTCGGCACGCGGTTTGGCGTTTTTTGACAGTAAAGGCAGGGCGGTTCGTTTTGCGGGTTCGATGCGCGACATCACGCAGAAAAAGCAGTTTGAAGCCGAACTTCACGAAGCGAAAGAGTTTCTTGCGGGCGTGATCGATAATTTGCCGTGCAGCATCATCATCAAGGATTACGACGGAAAGATCGTTTTGGCGAATAATCTGATTTTTGAAATTTACGGGAAATCGGCGGAAGAATTAATCGGAAAAACCGCGCTCGATCTTTTGAAATCCGAAGAATTGGCGGAAAAAGTCCGCAAAGACGACCTCGAAATTTTGAACGGTGAACAAAATATCACGACGCGTGAACTGAAACACCGCGACAAGAACGGAAATTGGCGGTTTTTTGAAATCACGCGCCGCGCTTTTTATACGGATAAAAACGAAAAGCCGCATCTGCTTTCGATCGGCATTGATGTGACCGAGCGAAAATTGATGGAATCACAGCTCAGCCAAGCGCAAAAACTCGAATCGATCGGACAGCTTGCCGCCGGAATCGCGCACGAAATAAACACGCCGACGCAGTATGTCGGCGACAATACGCGGTTCGTCAAAGATTCCTTCAACGACATTTTCGGTGCGTTCGATGAATATAAAACTCTGATCGAATCCGTAAAAAACAACGCTGTTTCGCCCGAATTTTTGCGTCAAACAGAAGAAAAACTCAAAAAATACGACATTGAATTCTTGCGCGAAGAACTGCCGCAAGCCGTTCAGCAATCGCTCGACGGCGTTGAACGAATTTCCAAGATCGTTCGTTCGATGCGCGATTTTGCACATCCCGGCGCAAAGGAAATGCAAAACGCCGATCTGAACCGCGCCATCGAAAGCACGATCACGGTCGCGCGCAACGAATGGAAATATGTCGCCGATCTCGAAACCGATCTCGATAACAGTTTGCCGCTCGTGCCGTGTCTGATCGGCGAACTCAATCAGGTTTTTCTGAATATGATCATCAATGCCACGCACGCGATCGCCGATGCGACCGCAAACGGCACGAAAGGACGCGGAAAAATTACGGTTTCGACTTCTTTTGCCGATAAGAATTGTGCGGAAGTCAGAATTTCCGATTCGGGAACGGGAATTCCTGCGGACGTTCGAACCAAGATATTCGATCCGTTTTTTACGACCAAAGAAGTCGGGAAGGGAACGGGACAAGGGCTTGCGATTTCGCACACGGTCGTGGTTGAAAAACATCACGGAAGTATTTCATTTGAAACGGAAATGGGAAAAGGAACGACCTTTATTATCAAGTTGCCGCTCGGAGAAAATCAGCCGATGCCGTCAAACTCGGATTTAGGAAAGGAGCTTTAACTTTTGAATATGCTTCATTCATTACTTAAACGACAACTGAAAAAATGCGGCGCAGATGCGCTGAATCTGCCGACATTCGAACAATGGCGCGAGTTTTTGAACCGCGTTGACCGTTTTTACACGGAAGCCGATCAGGAACGCTATCTGCTCGAACGATCGCTCGAAATTTCCTCCAAGGAAATGCAGGACGTTTACGAACAGCTTCGGAGAAGCGAAGCGCGTTACGCACTTGCTGCACAGGGCGCGAATGACGGTTTGTGGGATTGGGACTTGGTTACGGACGAAGTTTATTATTCGCCGCGCTGGGTCGAAATTATGGGAATTATCCCGCAGGAAGACAAAAGTCCCTGCAAGGATTGCTGGTTTGAACGAATACATCCCGACGACCGCGAGATAGTGATCGAAGAACTCAACGCGCATCTGCAAGGTTTTACGCATCATTTTGAAAACGAACACCGCATTCTTCACGGCAGCGACGAATACCGCTGGGTTTTGATTCGCGGATTGGCAGTCAAAGACGAAAGCGGCAAAGCTCTCCGCATCGCCGGTTCGCTGACCGATGTCAACGAACGTAAACGCGCTGAAGAGAAACTGGAGCACGATGCGGTTCACGACGCTTTGACCGGACTTCCGAATCGCAAATGTTTAATGACGCGGCTGGCGCGTTCGCTCGACCGCAAGAAACACGGGCAGAATTATAATTTTGCGACGCTTTTCATCGACCTCGACCGCTTTAAGACCATCAACGACAGTATGGGACATCAGGCGGGCGACGAACTTCTTTTGAGCATCACGGAAAAACTGCAAAAGGTCGTGCGTCCGTCGGATATGGTGGCGCGGCTCGGCGGCGACGAATTCGTCGTTTTGCTCGAAACCGTGTCGAATCAGCAACTTGTCGAACAGATTGCCGACAGGATTCAAGCCGAATTGCAACAGCCGATCACCATTAACGGGCAGGAAATTTATTCGAGCGCGAGCATCGGCATCGTGCTCGGCACGAACGATTACGACACGCCCGACGATCTCGTGCGCGATGCTGATATGGCGATGTATCGTGCGAAAACAAAGGGCAAAGCGCGTTATGAAATTTTCGATCCGCAAGTTCACGCGGGCGCGGTTTCGCAGCTTCAACTCGAAATCGATCTGCGCCGCGCGATCGAACGCCGCGAATTCGTGCTTCATTATCAGCCGATCATTTCGCTCGATTCGGAAACGATGATCGGTTTTGAATCCTTGATTCGCTGGCAGCATCCCGAACGCGGAATGGTGCCGCCGAACGATTTTATTCCCGTCGCCGAAGAAACGGGTTTGATTTTGTATATCGGTCAGTGGGTTTTATATGAATCGTGCCGCCAGATGCGCGAATGGCAGGACAAATTCGACCTCAAAACGCCGCTTATTGTCAGCGTAAATCTTTCGGCGCGTCAGTTGGAGCAGAAAGATTTGATTATGCAAATCGAACATATTTTGTATGAAACGCGCTTCGATCCGCGCAATTTGAAACTCGAAATTACCGAAAGCGTGATTATGAACAACGCCGAACAAGCTGCCGAAACCGTCAATCAATTGCGCGAGATGGGCATCCGCGTTTCGATCGACGACTTCGGAACGGGCTATTCCAGCTTGAGCTATCTGCATCATTTTCCGATCGATACGCTCAAAGTTGACCGTTCGTTCATCAACCGCATCGGCGCGGAAAAAGAAAACGGGGAGATCGTTCAAACAATTATTAATCTTGCTTACAATCTCGGAATGGAAGTCGTCGCCGAAGGCGTTGAAACCGCCGAACAGCTCGATTTTCTGCGCGAAATCCAATGCGGATATTGCCAAGGCTTCTTCTATTCGCGCCCTGTCAACAGTGACACCGCAGCGGAAATGATCAGCGATCTCGTGGAAACAAAAGAATTTGCGATTCCGCCGATCCTCAATCAAATACGCGAATTGGCGCATTGATCTTAAATGAAATGGGAACGCGGATTTCGCGGATTCGGCAGATTAACACAGATTTATTATTAAATTTATC
>DAITPE010000418.1:0-5346 GCA_036833775.1 Pyrinomonadaceae bacterium
GAGGTTTCCAAAGGGCAGTTTCAAAACGGTTCTTCAACAGCCGAATCGGTGTCGAAAAAAGATTTGCTGAAAGCTTTTTTGAGAGACGGTTTTGTGGGTAAAAATTTATTGAGATTAAAGTATCGTCAAGTGAAATTTATTGATCCGTCAGTCAAAGGTTTTGAAGATATTGAAAAAAGTGCCGAAAGTTTGGATGAAAAATTTTTGCAAAAATATTCGAGCGGACCGGACGGCTATAAAACATCGAATCAATGGGGCGAAGTCAGGTTTCAGAAATTGTCTGAAATCAAATAAAGATCGTTAAAGAAAAGTTGAGATAGAATGAAAAATTTTTTGCAGAAATTTCAACAAAAAGATATTGAGCTGACCGCTAAGCTCGCCGCAACTCCGTTTTTTTCAAACTTTTGGTGTCATCAGCGGCTTAGAAAAGCAATTGTTTCTTCGGCGGCGGACGCTCACGGCGTTTTGCTCGACGTCGGCTGCGGCACGAAACCTTATTTGCCTGTTTTTAAACCTTTCGTTGAAAAACATCTCGGCATCGAGTATTCGCCCGAAAGTGTTTTTCGCGGTCATAAAGCCGATATTTTCGGAGATGCGATGAACTTGCCGCTTGAAGATAATTCGGTCGATACGATTCTCTGCACCGAAGTTTTGGAGCATTTGCCCGATCCCGAAAAAGCTATTTCCGAATTTTTCCGCATTCTGCGTCCGGGCGGAACTTTAATTACCACTGCGCCTTTCATTTATCCGGTTCACGATACTTGGGATTTTTTTCGTTACACGCCGAAAGGACTCGCTGCAATAATGACGCGGCGCGGTTTTGAAATCGAAAGAGTCGAATCTCTTTCAGGCGGCGGAATCACGATTGCTCTGATGTTTAATATATTTTGGTTCGATCTGGGATTTTTGTGGACGAAATGGCTTTATCCGATCGGCGTTTTGCTACGTCCTTTGCTTCTGATTTTTGTTTTTATCGTGAATATTTTGGGTTTGATCGCCGATCTGCTAATTCCGTCGCCGCAGATGTCTTTTAATCATTTGACTATCGGGAAGAAAAAATGACATCGAAAAAAATGAAAATCCTTCATTTAATTCCGACGCTTTCTTCGGGCGGCGCAGAAAGACAGCTTGTAAATCTGGTGACGAGCACTTCAAAAGAAAGTTTCGATCACGTCGTTTGCGTCATCAACAATTCGGATTTTTTTGCAGGCGATATTCGCCGAGCGGGTTACAAAGTAATAGACTTAAAAATTTCCGCCAAACGTCCTTTTTTTCAAGCCGCATCGGCATTTCGCAAAATTATCAAGGAAGAAAAACCGGATGTGATTCATTCTTGGCTTTATGACGCAAATGTTTCGGCAAGAATAGGAAATTTGGGAAGCGGAAAAATTCCGATCGTGACTTCGCTGCAACTTGCCGACTACGAACCCGAAGCCGCGATCATCGGAAATTGGAATCCGCACAAAGTTCGTGCTTTGAAAGCAATCGACAAAATGACAGCGGTAATGACCAAACCTTATTTCGTGCCGTGTTCGCAATTTGTCAAAGATTCATACAAAACATTTTACGGGCTTGATGAAGCGAAAACCGAGGTTATCTTCAATTCTTTCAGTTCCGAAATTTTGAAGGTTTCGGAAGCTGATGTAGAAAAAGTTGCGGTCGAATTTTCCTTTCCGCAAGATACTTTTGTTTTTCTGAATGTCGGTCGGCTCGATCCGCAAAAAAATCATAAATTAATATTTGACGCTTTTCGACAGGTTTTAACGGAAATTCCGAATGCCGTTTTGTTATTGGCGGGAATCGGCGGTTTGGAAGACCAATTGAAAAAATATGTTGCGGAACTGAAGATCGAGGAGAAAGTGTATTTTTTAGGCAGACGCAGCGACGTCGGTGCGCTTTTGGAATTTGCGGACGTTTTTGTTTTTCCGTCTTTTTTTGAAGGTTTGCCCGTTGCTTTGGTCGAAGCAATGTTTAAATCTCTGCCGTGTATCGCTTCGAGAATCAAAGTTTTTGAAGAAGTTTTGACCGACGGCGAAACGGGATTATTGATTGATCCGAATAATGCGGTCGAGTTAAAAGAAGCGATGATCGAATTATACAATGACGGAAGTTTGCGGAAAAAACTCGGCGAAAATGCTTTTAGAGAAGCAAATGAAAAATACGACATCGCCGTCACCGCGAAGGAATGGGAAAATTTTTATTTGAAGGTCAAGGGAAAAGTTTAATGGCGAAAACTCTCTATCTCTGTTACTTCGGTTTGCGTGAACCGCTCGTGCAAACTCAGGTTTTGCCATATCTGAGAGAAATCGTAAAAGGCGGCGTAAAAGTTTCTCTGCTTACTTTTGAAAAAGAACCGAAGGTAAATTGGTCGAAAGATGAAATCGCCGAAATGAATCAAAAACTTTCATTAGAAGGAATTGATTGGAGTTTTTTGACTTATCATCAGCGACCGTCGCTTCCCGCAACTTTTTTTGACGTTATTTGCGGCGCATTTTTCGCTTGGCGAAAAGTTCGCCGTGAAAAAATCGATGTTTTACACACGCGTGCCCACATTCCGCTGTCAATGGCTTTGCCGATCAAACTTCTCACAAATTGCAAAGTCATCTTCGATATTCGCGGCTTGATGGCGGAAGAATACATTGATGCAGGCGTTTGGAAAGAAAATTCGTTTCCTGTCCGCATCGTAAAATGGATCGAGCGAAAAGGTTTGGAAAAAGCTGATCAGATCGTCGTTTTAACAAATCGGATGAAAAATTATTTGGTCGAAAATAAACTGCGTGATGTAGCTTCGATCGAGGTCGTCCCGTGTTGCGTGGATTTTTCGAGAATGAATGTTTCGCAAACCGAAAAAAAACAAAGATTCGAACTGATCTACGCCGGTTCGGTCACGGGGCTTTATATGCTCAAGGAAATGGGCGAATTTTTTCTGGCATTGAAAGAAGTCAAAAAAGATGCTTTTTTTCGTGTTTTAACGGCTTCTGCGCCGGAAAACGTGCATCGTGTTTTTGATGAATTGAAGATTGACAGAAACGATTATGCGGTCGAAAAAGTTTTGCCGAAAGATGTTTTGAGTATCACCAAAAAAGCACATTTGGCGATTTCTTTCCGCACACCGACCTTTTCGCAGATTGCGGCTTCGCCGACGAAAATTCCAGAATATTTAGCAGTCGGTTTGCCGGTCGTTTCAAACGATAAGATCGGCGATATGGATTCGCTGATCGAACAATCGAAAGTCGGAATCGTAATCAAAGAATTTGATCGAAGTGCTTTGGATAAAGCAGTTAGTAATATTCTTCAATTGATGGAAGATAAAGATTTGTCTCTCCGTTGCGAAAAAACTGCGAAAGAGAATTTTGATGTTAAAATAACGGGTAAAGAGAATTATTTGAATGTTTACCGAAAGATCGCAAAAACTTTGAATGACTGAAAACTTATGAGCGTTTGTCCGATTTGCGGCGGAGAAAAAAAGAAAGAAATTGGTGAGAAAGGCAGGTTCAGAGTTTTTCGCTGTTTGGATTGCCGTTCGGTTTATACGGAAAAAATGTCGGACGATGTTGAAAGTTACGACTACTCGGAATATTACGAAGAATCAAATTTGACCGTGCCCGAATTCGTTCGGCAATCGCTTCGCAATACGATTTCAACCTTTGAAAAATACAGACAAAACGGAAGATTTTTGGACGTTGGCTGCGGCGCGGGAATTTTGCTTGAAACGGCGCGCGAAAAAGGCTGGCAAGCCGAAGGAATGGAAGTTTCCGAACCTGCCGTCAACCATTTGCGCGAAAAGGGCTTTCAAATCTTTCAAGGTTTTCTGAGCGAAGCCGATTATCCTGAAAATCATTTCGATGTAGTGACAATGACCGAGGTGATCGAACACGTTGACAATCCGAAAGAGGTTTTGCGTGAGATCGCAAGAATTCTGCGCCCGAACGGTTTGCTTTGGATGACGACGCCACACGCAAACGGACTTTCGATAAAGCTGCTCGGCGCGAAGTGGAGCGTCGTTTGTCCGCCCGAACATCTGCATTTATTTTCCAAAAAAGGTTTGAACGATTTGCTCAATGAAGCAGGTTTTACCGATTGTCGATTTGCGACGCACGGCGTAAATCCGTTTGAAATTTTGTCGCATTTGAAAAATCGCGGTCAAACTTCGGAAAATATTTCGAGCGATACGGTAAATGAAGCGGCGGAATTTGACCGCAACACATCGAACTACAGTTTGAACAGTTGGTTTTCCGGCGGAAGGGGAAAAGAACAGATCAAAAAAACACTGAATTCCGTTTTCAGCGCGGCAAAATTGGGCGATACTTTAAAGGTTTGGGCGACGCTCGAAAAGTGATGAGAATCTTAGGTTTAAGCTCATATCCGATCGAAGCGGCGGCAACGCGCTATCGCCTCGCGCAGTTTGTCGAACCGCTGCGCGAAAAAGGGATCGAACTCGAAATAAGTCCATTTCTCGACAGCCGTCAATTCGCACTTTTATATCAAAACAGTTCGCTTCCGCAAAAGGTTTTTTCGCTTGCAAAACCTATTCTTAAAAGACTTTCTGAAATCGCAAAAGTCAAAAAATACGACGCGCTTTTCATTCAGCGTGAAGCGATGTTTTTCGGTCCGGCTTTTTTTGAATGGGTCTTCCAAAAATTCGGCAATTTGCCGATGATTCTCGATCTCGATGATGCGACTTATATTTCCTACACCAGCCCGACTTACGGAAAGATCGGCAGTTTTTTCAAGTTTTTCGGAAAGACCGATAATTTGATCGAACGCGCCGACGCAGTTGTTTGCGGAAATCGTTTTATTGCCGAATACGTTGAAAAAAAAGGCACTAAAACCGTGATTGTGCCGACCGTTGCCGATACCGAAAAATTTCATCCTGTGGAAAAAAACAACGAAATTCCAATTCTCGGTTGGATTGGAACGCATTCCACTTTTCCGCTTTTGGAGTCAATTTTTCCGGTTTTGCAAAAACTCGCCGAAAACCACGAATTCGTTTTGAAGATTGTCGGTTCGGGACGCGAAAACGTATCACTTGAAGGCGTAAAAATCGAAAATCTAAAATGGAATTTGGAACGTGAAACTGTCGATTTTCAATCGCTCGACATCGGACTTTACCCGATTGCCGTTTCAAATTCGGCTTTAGATGAATGGCTTTTGGGAAAATCGGGATTCAAGGCAATTCAGTATTTATCGGTCGGAATTCCTTATGTTGTGACACCGATCGGCGTTTGTGCGGAAATCGGGATTGAAAACGAAACACATTTTTCTGCTTCAAACAATGAAGAATGGTTTGATTCGCTTTCAAAGCTTCTTGAATCAAAAAAAATCGTCAAAAAATGGGCGATAAAG
>DAITPE010000419.1:0-5290 GCA_036833775.1 Pyrinomonadaceae bacterium
TTTTATGATTGCAAGAAAGATCAGCGACAAGGTTTTTGCCGAAACAAAGTTTACTGCTCTACCAAACTGAGCTACGTTTTGTTTTTAGCAAAACGGCAGGATTCGAACCTGCGACCTGTAAATTAAATGTAGTTCCGAGCGGCATTCGCTGAAAAATATATTTGGCGACAAGGTTTGAAAGGACATTTTTTACGCGCTCTACCAACTGAGCTACTTTCCGACAAATTTAAAAACCGGAAAGGCTGGAATCGAACCAACGACCTCGTGCTTATCAGGCAATGTAGTACTTTCAGCATTCGCCAAAACGATTTTGATTTGGGAATTCGGATTTTGGGTTGAAGAAAAAATCCGCAATCCCAAATCCGCAATCCCAAATCAGACTGACAGGGCGGGACTCGAACCCGCAACTTTCGCTTTAACAGAGCGACACTCTAACCGATTGAGTTACCCGCCAATGTGAGAATGAAAAATGAAGTTTGAGGAATGAAATTTTTATTCATCCTTCATATTTCATCCCTCATCCCTGATAGATCGGGTGGGATTCGAACCCACGATACCTCGCTTAAAAGGCGAGTGCTTTGACCGCTTAGCTACCGATCTGTGAAATGAAAATTTTTGAAAATGCACTATAATTTAGAAGTTTTAATTTTTTTATGAAGAAAATTATCGTCTGCTTTTTGGTGCTTTTTAATCTCGCTTGCGTTTCGGCGCAAACTACACGAAATTCTGCGAATCCGCCGAATGCGAATGTTTGGAATCCGCAACGGACTTGGGTTTTTATGGTCGGTTTGCTCGAATGGCAAAACAAAGATAATTTCGGCTCTTTTCCGCAGAAAAATCGGCGCGATAAAATCTTGCTCGACGTTTGGAGAACGCGCGGCGTGCCGGAAAATCAGATTCTATATTTGCAGGACAAAGCCGCGACAACTGCGAAGATTCAAGTAGAATTTGAAAAGTTTTTGAGCAAAACCAAAATCGGCGACACACTTTTCGTTTATTACTGCGGTCACGGCTATAAGATCGACAATAAAGAAACTTTGCTTGCGAGTTACGACGCGAACGATAAAAAAGGTTGGAAAGTGAATTCCGTTCCCGAAACAATCGACCGATTTTATAAAGGCGAAAATGCTTTTGTAATGCTCGACAATTGTTATTCCGGCGCGATGGCGGAAGCCGTCAAAGCGCGAAATTCAAAGATTTCTTATGCAGTTCTCGCGTCGTCGCATTTCAATTCGTTTTCGACCGGAAACTGGACGTTTACCGAAAGTCTGATCTATGCGTTTGGCGGCGAACCGTTTATCGACGAAGACGCAAACGGCAAAGTTTCGCTCGGTGAGCTTGCGCAAAATTCGACGGAAGATATGCTTTTTGCCGAAGAACAGCTTGCACAGTTTGCGTTTACGGGAAAGTTGAACGAGCAATTTATCGTCGCCGAAAATAAAGGAAAGTCTGCGCCGCGTCTCGGCGACAGAATCGAAGCTTTAGATCAAGGAAGTTGGTATCAAGCTTTAATTACCGACACAAAGGACAATAAATTCAAAGTTCATTTTTACGGTTACGAATACGACGAAGACGCTTGGCGAACGGCAAAAGAGATTCGCAACTTTACGCCGAAATCATACAAAGTCGGCACGAAGGTCGAAGCCGAATGGAATGAAAAATGGTATCCGGCGAAAATTCTGCAAGTAAAAGGCGGCGCGCATCTCGTTTCCTACGAAGGTTTTGGCAGCGAATGGGACGAATGGATTCCTTCGAGCCGTGTGCGTTTGAAAAAATAGTTTCTGCTTTCAAATCCAAATTTCTACCTCGCAAAAAAGGTAGGCAAACGCGGAATGTTGAACCGCTTCAACGGGCAAAAGACAAGTGTGTTTGTTGCAAACAAAAGAAAGGCTATTTTCAGCATTCTTTTGCCCTCACAAATTCTCATCCGCGTTTGTGTTGGTAGGATTTGTTGTTGATTAGACAGAGTTTACACCCTTGCTGACGCGCGGGTTTCTGCCTTAAAGAAAATTCGGGGCAACAGGATTCGAACCTGTATTTTGCGATAATCTGCCGCTAATATCGGGTATAAGACGACTGTTTTGCCGTTAAACTATGCCCCGTGGAGATTTCAGATTTCAAATTCCAAATTCCAGATTAAAAACCAATTTGGAATCTGAAATTTGGAATTAATTTTGGTCGGAACAAAAGGATTTGAACCTTTACTCTCTCGGTTATCAGCCGAACGCTTTGCCTGATTAAGCTATGTTCCGAAAAGTATTTTGTGAAGTTTGAATTTCAGTCTTGATTTATCGAAAAATAAACAGCAAGATTGTTACATTTTATGCCTGAAAAAAAAGGTTACAGCTTGCTCGAAAATATTCTGTTTCCGCCGAAATTTTGCGATGAAAAAAAACTCGCGGATTCGTTGCAGGGAAAAACCGTTCTGATCACGGGCGCAAGCTTCGGAATCGGGGAAAATCTTTCGCATAAATTGGCTGAAACGGGCGCAAAACTGATTCTGGTTGCGCGAACTGCCGAAAAACTCGAACAAATTAAAAACGAACTCGAAACAAAATTTCCGAATTCAAAAATAACGATTTTCCCGACCGATCTGACGAATGAAGAACAAGTCGAAAAACTGCTTGAAGTATTAAAATCATTGCCGAACGGAATCGACGTTTTTGTAAACAATGCCGGAAAATCAATTCGCCGTCCGCTTTTCGAATCGCTCGAAAGATTTCACGATTTCAAACGCACGATGAACTTGAATTATTTCGGTCCGGCGCAGTTGATGCTCGGTTTGATTCCGCTTTTGCAGAAAAACAAAGGACACGTCATAAACATTTCAGCCGTTAATGTTTTATTGATTCCCGCGCCGTTTTGGGCGGCTTATCAAGCTTCGAAATCGGCTTTCGATCAATGGTTTCGCTGTGCCGCGCCTGAACTCGAAGCAGTCGGAATTAAAACGACTTCGGTTTATTTGCCGCTCGTCCGAACACGAATGATTGAACCGACCGCCGAATATAAAAACGCGCCCGCGATGTCGCCCGAACACGTCGTAAAAATAATTTGCCGCGCAATTTATCTGAAAAAAAAGATTTTCAAACCTTGGTGGCTGATCTTCGGGCAAATTTCGTCGGTGATTTTTCGCCGTCCGACCGAATTTTTTATGAACAAATGGCTGAAAGATAAACAAAATAGAAAATCTCTCGAACGATAATGTTTCTTTTACTCAAAAAACTTTATAAGATCGGTTTGATCTCGCCGCTCGGATTTCTGCGATTTGTTTGGTCGCTCGCAAGCGAAGGCACGAATTTGATGGCGTTACTCAAATTTTCAGCGGGAAAATATGTCAACAAAATCGCCGTTTTTGATGAAAAAGAAAATGTTTCGTATCAAGAACTTTATCTGCAATCGAAAAACTTAGCCGCGAATCTTCAACAAAAATTCGGACTCGAAAAAGGAAATAAAGCGGCGTTTTTGTGTCGCGGTCACGCTGATTTTATTCGTGCGGTTTGCGCCGCTTCAAGAATCGGCGTGAGGATTTTTTTATTAAACCCCGAAATGACTGCCGAACAGCTTTCCGCGCTTCTCGAACGACATAAATTCGATTTTATTTTTTACGATGATGAAGCGAAAAACTTAATAAATTCGGGTTTGAAAGCGAAGGTTTTTGCCGTCAACGAACAGACAAAATATCTGGAGTCAACTTCAAATTCAAAAATCAAACGTGCGTTTTCGGGCGAAATCATCGTTTTAACGGGCGGAACGACGGGAACGCCGAAAACCGCGCGTCGAAAATCGTCGGTTTTTAAGTTTCTTAATCCATTTTTTGCGCTTTTAACGCAATTGAATCTCGACGAATACCAATCGGTTTACATCGCAACTCCGGCGTTTCACGGTTTCGGGATCGCGGCAATCATAATTGGCATTATTTTAGGCGAAACGATGTATTTTTTGCCGCGTTTTAATGCCGAAAAAGCTTGCAAATTGATCGAAAAATATCAAATCGAAGTCGTCACGGTCGTGCCGTTAATGCTGCAAAGAATGCTGCGTTTTGATGAGAATTCGCTCAAATCTCTAAAATGTATAATTTCGGGCGGCGCAAAACTCGAACCTTCACTGGCGATCGAGACTTTGGAAAAACTCGGCGATATAATTTTCAATCTTTACGGCACTTCCGAAGCCGGTTTTTCGGTGATTGCCAAACCCGAAGATTTGCGCGCCAAACCCGAAACGATCGGCAGAAAGATCGGCGGCGTGAATCTTAAAATTCTCGATGAAAACGATAACGAATTGCCGAACGGGAAGATCGGACGAATCTGTATCAAAAGCGTTTGGGCGGTGAAAAACGGTAAAGATTTTGTCGAAACGGGCGATCTCGGTTTTCAAGACGAAAACGGATTTTTATTTTTACGCGGTCGAGATGATGAAATGATCGTTTCGGGCGGCGAAAATGTGTATCCGATCGAACTCGAAAACATTCTCG
Organism: Pyrinomonadaceae bacterium; assembly: GCA_036833775.1. Lineage (GTDB taxonomy): Bacteria > Acidobacteriota > Blastocatellia > Pyrinomonadales > Pyrinomonadaceae > JAJQRF01. Next base: position 4,472 of record DAITPE010000419.1, read on the forward strand.
GCAAACATCCGTCCGTTCATCAAGTCGCCGTGAAAGGAATTCCCGACAGCGAATTCGGGCAAAGATTGAAGGCGTTCGTCGTTTTGAGAACGAACGAAAAACTTTCCGAATCTGAAATAAAAAATTGGCTGCAAAGCCGTGTTGCCAGATTTCAAATGCCTGCAAAAATCGAATTTCTCGACGAGCTTCCGACGACTGCGATTGGCAAAATAAACAAAAAAGCCTTGAAATAACGATCGAAATTTGGTTGCGAGAGCAGGAATCTAACCTGCCGATTTGCGGCTTATGAGACCGCCGAGCCGACTTTGCTCCATTCTCGCGTTAAAAAAAATATTGAAGGCGAAGGCGAGATTTGAACTCGCATCGAACTGCATAAGATTCAATTACGAATTTCAAATTACGAATTACGAATTAAAATCAATGCTTTAGTTTTTCGTAATTCGTAATTGATTTTTGGTTGCGGTGAAAGGATTTGAACCTTTAATCTTCGGTTTATGAGACCGACGCTTTCAACCATTTAAGCTACACCGCCAGATTGAGGGATGAGGGATGAAATATGAAATATGAATAAATTTCTTCATCCTTCATCCCTCATATTTCATCCCTCAGAGATTGCCGATATTGGATTTGAACCAACGACCTGAAGTTTAGAAGACTTCCGCTCTCGATCCGCTGAGCTAATCGGCATTGTTAAATAAAAATAGAAGATTGAATTTGAAACGAATCGTCAACCGTAATCGGTTTTCCTGTAAAAGAATTTGTTTGTTTTCATAAGTTTATATTTGTGAAAATGGCTGAAGTCGGTATCGCGCCGACCTC
>DAITPE010000420.1:0-5285 GCA_036833775.1 Pyrinomonadaceae bacterium
TTCGTATTCGGGATTTGACGAAAACCCGAACTCACAAATGCAATCGACAAGAAAAGCAAGTTTTTTGCCAAAAGGAAATTCTAGCAAAAACAAATTGAATCGTCTTTTCGGCTTGGCAAAATGCAAAAAACGATTGGCATTTTGTGCTATAATTCACGGCGTTTATGGATGCAACGCAATTAGTCGAAACTTGGAAGATCAATGACCGCATCAATCTTTATTTGCTCGATGCGGTGGCGGAAGAAAACCTGAACGGCGCGCTCGTTTCAAAAGGTCGCAACGTCGGCGAACAGTTTGCGCATATCAATAATGTGCGCTTGATGTGGCTCAAATCGGCAATGCCCGAACTTCTCGAAAATGTCACGAAGATCGAAAAGGAAAACGCGGGCGATAAGAATTTTTTACGCGAATGTCTTGCAAAATCGGGCGAAGCGATTGCCGAAATAATCAAAAAATCCGCCGAAAGCGACGGTCGTATCAAAGGTTTTAAGCCGCACGTCACGGCGTTTGTCGTTTATCTCAGCTCGCACGAATCGCATCATCGTTCGCAGATAATTCTTGCCTTGAAACAATCGGGAAATCCGGTCGATAAAAAAACTTTGTTCGGAATTTGGGAGTTTGGAACGCGCTAGTTTATGCCGAGCGGAAAAACACACGACGCAGTTACATTTTTTTTCGCCGCGCCCGTTTTTGCGGCGGTTTGGAAAATTACGGGAAATGTGCCGAACTCGGTTTTGGTCGCTGTTGCGTTTCTGATCGGCGGTTTGATGTTCGGTCCCGACCTCGACACGATGAGCAAACAATACGTGCGTTGGGGAATTTTCAAAACGCTCTGGTATCCGTATCAGGCGTTTTTCAAGCATCGTTCGCGTTGGTCGCACGGGTTGGTTTTCGGCACTTTTCTGCGCGTCGTTTATTTTATGGGCGTGCTGACACTACTTTCATTCTTGGGCGCGTATATTTACGCGACTTACACGGGCGGAGATTTGCCGCGATTGATCGAATTTACAAAAGCTTGGAGCGGAATCGGCGAATTCATGCGCGCCAATTTCGGCGAATACGTTTTTATCTCGCTTTTTGCCGGACTTTGGCTCGGCGCGGCAAGCCACACTTTAACCGATATGGCGGGAACTTTCGTGAAAACGGGAAAAGTTACGGATTTTTTGTAGGAAGAGTTTTTAACGCAAAGATGCGAAGTTGCGAAGACGCAAAGATTTTTAAGTTGGAACGAAATTATTTACTTGAATTTCAGTTTTTAACTTTCAAAAAACTTTGCGTCTTTTGTCACTTTGCGCCTTTGCGTTAATTTTTCTCCGCAAGTTTTTCAAGCTCGTCGGATTCGATTTGAAGCGGAATCGTCATTGCGTTGTAAAATTGCTCGAAAGCGTTGAGCGCGAGGATTTCGACGATCTCGGTTTCCGAAAAATTCTTTTGCAAAGCGGCGAAAACTTCGTCGCTCGTCTTTTTCGTTTCCGCGTATTCCCTGATGAAATTAAAAACCGCGCGTTCTTTTTCGGTAAACGAATCGTGTTTTGTTTCGTCGAGCAAAGCCGTGAATTTTTCCGTTCCGAGTTTCTCTTTGACGGCTTTGGCAAGCGCGATGTCGGTGCAAAATGTGCATCCGTTTTGCGCGGCGGCGGCGTATTTTATGAAAACTCGCAAATCTGTCGAAAGCGAATTCTGCTTGTCTTCAAACTTCACAATTTTCATCGCAAAATTCAGCAATTGCGGCTTTCGCGCGTAAATCACTTTCATCGGCGTTAAGACTTTGCCGAACTGTGTTTTACTGACGAAATAAGCGATTTTCAGAAAAATTCCCGCAGGTTTTTCGATCGGTTGTAAACGCATAAACTTTTAATTTAACTTCAAACGAATCAATTTCCGTTTGCGTCTTCTTCAAAATATTTCAGCAAACTTTCATTTCCGCCGTATTTAATATCTCTGATCTTCCATTTTGCATTTTCTTTGACGAGCAAATACGTGACTTTTTCTTTTGTGTTAGCGTTTTTGAAATTTACTTGAACCGTCGCTTTTTCGCCGTTGATCTGTGCTTTTCCGACAGTTAAATTCGTAATTTGCGGGTCTTGCGTGTTGTAGAAAATGTCGAAATCGATCACGCCGACACCTTCACGAACCGTCGTCATATCTTTCCAAATCAAATCTGCCAGATTTTTATCGAAAAACTTGTCAAGATTGCGGCGGCTTTTGGCATTGACGATCCGGTCTTGTTCGTTTTTCAAATCCATCGTGTGAATTGCATAAAGTTCCTTCAAAAGTTCTTCGGGAGTTCCTTTTTGCGAAACTGCGACGACGGAAACGGCAGCCGATTTTTTCGATTGTGCAAACGCGCCGAACGAAACCGCCAATAAAACTGCAAAGATACAGAAAATTTGTTTTGTTTTCATAATTTATCCTCGATTTTTAGATTTTCCGAAAATCGAATTCTATTCGGTAACGGGTTTTCTTTGCAAGAACCGGAAAAACGGAAACAAAAAGAATCACCCCAAAAAGCGATTCTTTTTGTCATTTTGTTTCGTAAATTATTTGGTTTTGCGATAGTAATAATTTTTCCCGTCTTTTTCGGTCAAAACGAGATTTTTATTGCCCGAAGAATCTGTTTCGATCGTCCATTTGTAGCTTTCGCTCGATGAATCCATCGGTTTCCTGTAGTTTTTCGATTTACTGCAACTGTCGTCGCGGATGACCGTTCCGCTCGTTAAATTGACGTTCAGTTTTCCGCCCGAAAGGGAAGCGCGACCTTTGCGGCTGCTGAATGCTTCAAGACGGCAGCCGTAATTCTGAACCGCGATGAGCGAAGAATATTCGACGCGACCGTCGGCGAAAAACGTGTAGCTTTCATAATTTCCGCTGCTTCCTTGATAATTTCCGTTTTTATAACTGCTCATTCCAGATTCTTTGCGTTCCCATTTGCCGACGAGATCGCGCATCGAACCGTTTGTTTGCGCCGAAACTGGTTTTTCTTCCGTTGTTTCATTTGAAGGCGTTTCTTCGGTTGCCGAAACTTCTTCGCCGTTTTTGAAAAGTTCGCTCATTGCCAAAACGAATGTGCCGTCAGAAGTTCCGTAAAAACCGATCACGGCGCGGCGCGGGTTTCCTTCCTTCAAAAGCGTGAAGATCGCCACGCCGTCTTGTTCGCCGCCGAGTTCTAACGTCCAGCCGTCAGCCTGAAAATTCTTTTTCAAACTGCTCACGAGTTGATTGGTTTTGGTTTGATTTTTAACGCCGTCCCAAACGATAACTTCCGCGTCGCCGCGTTTTAATTGACCGTTTCCGCCCGAAACAACCTTGTCGAGCGTTTCGTTGACTTCTGCCGGAATCTTTTCGGGAAAAACTTTCAACGCATTTGCCGGAAGCGAAACGCCGAGAAGTTCGGAATTTGAAACGGCTTCGGCTTCATTTGATTGCGCAAACGCCGAAAACGAGATCAGACCGAGAAATAAAACGAGTGCGAATGTATTTGTTATAGAATTTATAATTGCTCTTTTCATAAAAATTAAACCTCACCGACTAACGCGCAAAATCGAACGAAATCGTTTCACCGAAAATAAAAAAAGGGCAAACCTTTCGATTTGCCCGAATGCAGAGAAGGACTTTGATTCAGATTATTTTTCTTCGCGGCGGAAACAACTTTCGCCTTTTGCGTTTGCCAAACATATCAAATCTTTGCCGTATTCGTCCGTTTTCGTGCTGAAAGTATATGTTTCGCGTTCCAAGGTGTAATTTCTTTCCTTGTTCGAACCCGGTGAACAAGAATAAGTGTTTTTCCAGTAATTTTTCGAGGGAATAAAGGTAATTTGATCGCCTTTTACTTCAAATTTTCCGCGTTTGTCGTTAAAAAGATCGGTCGTACAGCCGTACATCGTCGATTTCATATAGCCGATGTATTCAAATGTGCCGTTTGCCGAAAATTTGTATGTAAACGTCGAGCCGTTCGAAGCGGTCGTTTGTCCGGTCGTTAAATTTTTGTCCTGCATCATCGACACGTTTCCGTTGTGCCATTCACCGACCAATTCCGACGGAACTTTTTGTGCAAAAGAACTTGCGACTGCCAAAAATAAGAATAAAAATAAAAATGATACGTATTTCATAAAATTGCTCCTTAAAAATTCTGCGGCATTTTCTGCCTTCTGAAATCTAACGCGCAATCAATTTGAAAAACGTGTCATTCACAAATTTTAATTAAGAGATTCTTTCGTCAAAAAAAACATTTTCGATACACAGAAAATGATTTTCTGTCGAACTTTTACTATTTACCGTCGATGGGAAACCATTTTCTTTATAAAGAAAACGAAAAAAGTTCGAAAGTTTATGAAAAACTTTCTAACTTTTATAAAAAACTTTCGAAAGAAAACAAAAAACTTTATAAAGAAAATAGAAAAAGTTCGAAAGTTTATAAGTAAATTTCGAAAGAAAATAGAAAACTTTATAAAGAAAACGAAAAACTTTATAAAGTTTATGGAAAACTTTCGAAAAAAAATGATTTTCTTTGTAAAGAAAATAGAAAACTTTCGAAAGAAAATCATTTCCGGCGCGGCAGAAACGGACAAACTACAAAGTATTACGGCGAAATTCACAAGGAAAATCGCCGTAATACTTTTGAAATATGTTCGATGTGACGAATTTTAGATAGTTGAGGTGACTAAAAGCAGCGCATTTTGTCGATCGTTTGAAGAAATTCTAAGTTTTTTGATAATTTTTCGGCGTTACGACAAACGAAATTATAAAGAAAATACCCAAAAGCAGATCGATCATCGCCGCGCCGAAAAGCGGCAAGGGAATTCTGTTTTGCATCAACAGAAAAATTGCCGCGATCGCAAAACTGAATTTTTCGATGACCGACGCGAGCATCAACGGGCGATAGCGAACCGGATCGCGTCCGATGATCAAGAACACGACTTGAAACGCGAGCGCAACGCCGACGAAACCGTAATAATATTCGGGATGATTGATCGCCGGCGGAAAATCCGCGCTGTTTTTCGCTTCCATAAAATATTGCGGAAGCAATGCTAAAAGTCCGTAAATTCCGGCGATCGTGAATGTGTATTTGGCAAATTTCATAAGCGTTTTGATCCTAATCTCCGTGAGTATTATTGGATGACAGGAAAAATGCCGCAGCATAAAAAGGATCTTACTGTCGATACATATGCCTTAGCTCAAGGGTATGTGACAGTAACACCTGTTCGATGCAATGTGACAGATGCGGCAGCTTTCGCGCAACTTCAGCTGTGGCCCCTTAAAATTTAACAATTAAAATATTTTGTAAC
>DAITPE010000421.1:0-5264 GCA_036833775.1 Pyrinomonadaceae bacterium
CGAAATTGAGCGCGTGATTATATTCGGTTCGCTTGAACATCTGCATCCAATACAAAATATATTTGCCGTCATTGTTAGCGGATTTATCGTTTAAAAGTTGGACTCTTTCGCTGATTTGTTTCATATTCTTTATAAAAAAAGTATGATTAATTTCAACTGATTACGCAAAGCAAACAGGCGGAAACACGCACTCAGCCGAGTGTGTTTCGATTTTAGATTAATCGATCGTTTCCGCCCTTGCTCACGCGCGGGCTTCTGCTTTTGATTTTATGAAAAAAATATCTGTGTTTATCTGTGTTCATCTGTGGATTATATTTCTCTTCGTTTCGATTTCCGCGCAGGACTTCAAGACGATTCAAGACGGCATCGAATACGCCGAAATGACGCGTGAGATCGACAAAACGCCCGTCAAAATGAATCTCCTCAAGTTGGATTTAACGAAAGTGCGGCTCGACGTGGTTCACGCTTTTGATGAGGCGATCGGCGTTGAAAAAACTTCTTCGATCGCCACGCGGCACGGCGCAATTGCAGCGATAAACGCGGGATTTTTTAGATTGGATTCAAGCATTTTCGGCGGCGATGCCGTCGGCGTTTTGCAGATCGACGGAAAACTTTTGAGTGAAAGTCATAACAATCGAACCACTATCGGAATTATTAATGGAAAAGACAAAACGGAAGTTAATTTCGCACATTTGAAATCGACTAATATTGCCGGATTCGGTGTTGACAGCGAATTTAGTTTTTCAGGCATTAATCGTGAAAGAAAATCTGACGAAATTATTTTGTTTACGCCCGATTTTCATAAAACAACGCTGACCGATTCAAACGGGACGGAAATTGTTTTAAGTGATTGCGAAACTAAAATGGGCGTGAGCAGATGTCATAAAGCCGAAGTGTTTGAAGAAAAAGGAAGCACATTAATTCCGCAAAACGGGTTTGTAATTTCTATTGGTAAAGATGCAATCGAGAAGTCTAATAACATTATTTATTTCGCCCGAAAAACAAACTCAAAGCCAAAAGATTTTCATAACATAATAAGACTTGTCCAAGGAATCGAATCAGTTGAAAAAGAAGAACAAACTTTCTTTTCAAAAGCCGAAGACATCACGAACGGCGTTCCGCAATTGATCAAAAACGGCAAAATTGAAATCACTTGGGAGCAGGAAAAAGCCTCGAAATCTTTTTATGAAACGAAGCATCCGCGCACGGCGGTTGCAAAACTCAAGGACGGAAAGTTTTTGATGGTGACGATTGACGGCAGAAGCGAATCGAGCGGCGGAATCAACTTGGAAGATTTGGCGAAACTGCTTTTAGAATTCGGCGCGACGGATGCGATGAACTTGGACGGCGGCGGTTCGACGACGATGTTTTTGGACGGCAAAGTCGTCAACAAACCTTCCGACAAAGAAGGCGAACGGCGCGTAAGCGATGCGATTTTGGTAACGCCGCGAAATAAGTAACAGTAACTTTTTTTCAGTTTTCATCGTATAATTTCACTTGAACTATTCTCTTTTTAACAAAAAACTTGGAGGCTTTATGAAGTTTGTAAATCGCGCACAAGCGTGTGCGCTGTTGATTTTTTCCCTTTTATTGACTGCGATTCCTTTTGCACGAACGGCAAATGCGCAGACGGCGGGCGTGAAAAAGATCACTTCCGTCGAAGGAATTACCGAATATCAACTCGACAACGGTTTGAAGGTTTTGCTTTTTCCCGATCAAACCAAAGATTCGATCACGGTAAATATTACTTATATGGTCGGTTCGCGCCACGAAAATTACGGCGAAACCGGAATGGCGCATCTGCTTGAACATCTCGTTTTCAAAGGCACGCCGAAACATCCCGATATTCCTGCGGAACTGACTTCGCACGGTGCGCGTCCGAACGGCACGACGTGGGTTGACCGCACGAATTACTTTGAAAGTTTCAAAGCGACGGACGAAAATCTGAACTGGGCTTTGGATTTGGAAGCCGATCGAATGGTTAATTCGTATATCGCCGAAAAGGATTTGAAGTCGGAGTTTTCAGTCGTCCGCAACGAAATGGAATCGGGCGAAAACAACCCGTTCCGCGTCGTTTGGCAGCGCGTGATGGGCGTGGCTTACGAATGGCACAACTACGGAAAATCGACGATCGGCGCGCGTTCCGACGTTGAAAACGTGCCGATCGACCGCCTTCAAGCGTTTTACAAAAGATATTATCAACCGGACAATTCGGTTCTCGTCGTTTCGGGCAAGATCGACGAAGCGAAAACGCTCGGATTAGTCCAAAAATATTTCGGCTCGATCCCGAAACCTTCGCGCGTTTTGCCGCCGAATTACACGATCGAACCGACGCAGGATGGCGAAAGAATGGTAACTGTCCGCCGCGTCGGCGATTCGCAGATGCTGATGAGCGGTTATCACATTCCTGCCGGCGCGCACACCGATTACGCCGCGCTCGAAGTGATGCACACGATCTTGACCGACGAACCTTCGGGCAGATTGTATAAATCGCTCGTCGAATCGAAAAAAGCGTCGAGCATTTTCGGTCTGCAATTCGCCAACAAAGAGCCGGGTTATTCGCTTTTCGTTGCCGAGCTTCCGAAGGATAAATCGATCGACGAAGCGCGAAACGCGATGATCGAAACGGTCGAAACATTTGCGAAAACCGCGCCGACGAAAGAAGAAGTCGAACGCGCGAAGCTGCAATCGGCGAAAAACAATGAACAATTGATGAATTCGCCCGAACGCGCCGCGCTCGAGCTTTCCGAATGGATCGCGCAGGGCGATTGGCGTTTGATGTTTCTGCACCGCGACCGCGTTCAGAAAGTTACGCCCGAAGACGTTCAGCGCGTCGCGTCGAAATATTTGAAAGCGACGAATCGCACCGTCGGGCAATTCATCCCGACCGAAAAAGCCGACCGCGCCGAAATTCCGAATATCACGGACGCGGAAGTTGCAACGGTTTTGAAGGATTACAAAGGAAACGCGGTCGTTGCCGCCGGTGAAGCGTTCGACCCGAGTCCGGCAAACATCAAATCGCGCACGACGAAAACGACCGTCGGCAATCTGAAAGCGGCGTTTCTGCCGAAGGAAAACCGCGGCGACACGGTTTTCGCGGCGATGACTTTGCGCTTCGGTGACGAAAAAGCTTTGATGAATCGCGGAACGGCGGGAAGTTTTGTTTCGCAGATGCTCAATCGCGGCACGGCGAAACACACGCGCCAACAGCTTCAGGACGAACTCGACCGTTTGAAAGCGCAGGTTAATATCTTCGGAAGTGCGTCAAATGTGACGGCGAATATTCAAACGACGCGTCAAAATCTGCCCGAAGTGATGAAACTCGTTGCCGAAATGTTCAAAGAATCGACGTTTCCGGCTGACGAATTCGACAAGCTGAAAGCCGAAAGCATCACGCAGATCGAAGCGAATTTGAGCGAACCGACCTCGAAGGCGATCGAAGGAATGAACAAACATTTCAATCGTTATCCGAAAGGCGACATTCGCTATCAAAGCACGAGCGAAGAGCAGATTGCCGAGCTTAAAGCTTTGACGGTCGAAGACGTGAAGAAATTTTACAAAGATTTCTACAGCGCGACGACGGGCGAAATTGCGGTCGTCGGCGATTTCGACACGCAACCGACGCAAGATTTGATCGGTCAGCTTTTCGGCGATTGGAAAAACACTTCTAAATTTGCGCGTGTTCCGTCCGAATATTTCGACGTGGCGGCGGTCAATCAGGCGATCGAAACGCCGGATAAGGCAAATGCGTTCTTTTTTGCGCGTTTGAATTTGAAATTGCGCGACGACAGTTCCGATTATGCGGCATTGCAGCTCGGTAACTTTATGTTCGGCGGCGGCTTTTTGAATTCGCGTTTCTTAACCAGAATCCGCCAGAAAGACGGCGTTTCTTATGGCGGCGGTTCGGGTTTGAACGCGGCTTCGCTCGATGAAAGCGGCACGTTTTTCGCGCAGGCGATCTACGCGCCCGAAAACGTCGAAAAGGTCGAAAAAGGTTTCCGCGAAGAATTAGACCGCGTTTTGAAGGACGGTTTTACGACCGAAGAACTCGAAGCGGCGAAGAAAGGATTTCTCCAAAATCGCCAGCAGCAACGCGCCGAAGACCGTTCGCTGGTAAACATTCTGCGCAGTCAGCTTTACTTGAACCGCACGATGGATTTTGAAGAAAATCTCGACAAACAGATCGAAGCTTTGACGGCAGATCAAGTAAATGCGGCTTTCCGCAAATATATGTCGCCGGATAAAATCTCGGTCTTCAAAGCGGGCGATTTCGCAAAAGCCAAAGCGAAAATGAACGCACAATAAAACGATCGGGGCGCAAACATCTTTGATTGCGTTTTACTGAAAGAAAAATTTACAGGGATGAAAGGATAGACAGGGATAAAATTATTTACTTTTATCACATTTATCTTGTCATCCCTGTAAATTGTTTTGCGAATAATACTCACAAGCAAAATGCTTGCGTTACGGTCATTTTATAATCGTCACCAAAACCTTTCTTTCCCGCGCACCGTCAAATTCGCAGAGATAAATTCCTTGCCATCTGCCGAGCAGAAGCTTGCCGTTTTCAAACGGAACGGTGACGCTGAAACCCATCAGCGAAGATTTGATATGCGCGTCCGCATTGTGTTCGAAATGACGGAAGCCGTCGTAAAATTGCGGGATAGTATTCTTCAAAAATAATAAAATATCGTGTTTCACGTCAGGATCGGCGTTTTCGTTGATCGTCAAACCGCACGTCGTATGCTGTGTGTATAAAACACAGATTCCTTCGCCATCCGCAGGAATTTCTTTCTCGACTTCTCGCGTAATTTCGATCAATTCTTCGCGCTGTTTCGATTGGACTTTGATTGTCTTCATAAAAGAAATTTAGCACAAAAGTAAACAGGAAATTAATTTCATATCGGTAATTAAAAATTTTGTTTGCAAGTCAAAAAATGTTGCTAAATATCAAAAGCTGTGCGAAAATTGGGCGAAAAATAAAATTAAAACCTTATGTCCCAAGAAGAATTCAAATACGACGTATTTCTCAGCCACAGTTCCAAAGACAAAGCCGTTATTCGTGAGCTTGCAGAAAGATTAAAAGCAGACGGCGTTCGCGTCTGGTTCGACGAATGGATAATCAAACCGGGCGATGCAATCGGAATTAAAATCAACCGAGGCTTGGAACAGTCCCGCGTCCTTGTGCTGGCAATCTCCGCCAACGCTTCCGAATCCGATTGGGTGACATTTGAACACCAGTCAATTTTATTCAACGACCCGAC
>DAITPE010000422.1:0-5254 GCA_036833775.1 Pyrinomonadaceae bacterium
GCGCCGTTCAAAACACTCATACTCTCGATTCCGTCTTTCGTTATGCGGTGCGCGTTTTCCGATAAACTCTTTGCTTCCAGCGAATTATTGGCGTTTTGCTTGGTCATCGCCGCGATTTCGTGCAATGAACTCGAAACTTCTTCGAGCGTAGATGCTTGTTCAGACGAGCTTTGCGCCAAATGTGAACTTCCGTCGCTTATCTGTCCGGCGGCAGTCGCAACTTGTTCCGCGCCGCTCGAAATTTGTTTCATTCCTTCATCCAGATTTTCGAGCGCAGTATTGAGCGAATCTTTAATTTTTGCAAATTCACCTTTATAATCGCCTTTCATTTTTGCGGTCAGATCACGCTTTGCAGCTTGTTCCAAAACTTCCGAGGCTTCATTGATCGGCGCGGTAAAAGCGTCCAAAACGTGATTGATTCCATTGATAAGTTCGGCGTAAGAACCTTCAAACTCGGCAACATTTCCGCGTTTTGAAAGATTTCCGGCTTCGGCTGAACTTATCAATTTCTGCATTTCGCCGTTTAGATTGTTAAGCGTTTTTCCTACTTTTATAAAACTTTGCGTGAGAACGTCTTTGTCCGATTTCACAGCGAGTTTTATTTCATCCAGATTTCCGCTTTTTATCAGTTCAGCCGCGCGCGCAATGTCGCGCGTGTGCGCGATCGAAGCGCGGAAAGAATCTGCCAAAACGCCGATTTCGTCCTTCGATCGGTATTCGATATTCTGCTCGACATCTCCGACCGCCAATCTCGAAGCCGCTTCCGTCATTTCGTGCATCGGATTGAGCAGCGAACGCGCCACGAACAGATTTACGATCACCGAAACGATCAAGCTGGCAACCAAAACGAGAATCAGTTTCAAAATTGCCCAACTGACGATACTTGCGGAATTTTCAACGCTTTTGTCGGCATTTTTTTCGATTAAGTCGGCGAGTTTATCAAGGCTCGCTTCCAAAAGTTTGAAATCTTTTTCTAATTCAGCAGCGTTTTCCTTTGCTTTGTCGATCTGTCCGTTTAAAGCCAAACCGGAAATTTCTTTTCCGGTTGCGGCATATTTTTCGATCAAAGGCGAAACCTCTTTGATCGATTCTTTCGTTTGTTTGTCCAATTCGAGTTCGTCAAGTTTGGCAAAATTCGTCTTGATTTCGGTTGTAACTGTCTCGACTTCTTCTTTTGCTTCATTAATTTGCGCCGCATCTTTACCTTCGGCAACTTTCAGCGATTTATAAAATGTTCCTCTTATGTTGTCGTGATACATATCCGTAAGAGTTATGATCCGAATCGCCGGAAGCTGTGTTTTTCCTAAATCTTTTTGTGCAAAATCGAGATCACGAATTGTCAAAAAAGATTGAAAAGCGATTATTAACAAAGAGGCAAACAAAATCCCGCTCAGTAAGCCTAATTTTTTTCCGATTGTTAAATTTTTAAAGTTCATTGCTTTACAAAAGTTTCTCTTTCACCAAAAACGATCAGAATTCATTGAAAATTGCATCGTTCATTTCGTCAAAGGGAATAAAATTTTCCATCGCCGTTTTCGGCAATTGGGTTTGTGTTTTTTTAATTGATTGTCCCGTATTTACAACGGTTTTTTTATGATTTGAATTGATTGTCGAAACAATGCGTTTCGGCTTCGGCGAACCGACCGAATCAAAACCCGAATCTTTCAACTTATAATTGCCGATCAAACCGAGCATTTCCTGCGATTGACCTGAAAGTTCTTCGGACGAGCTTGCCGATTCTTCCGAATTTGCCGCGATTTGCTGCGTCACCAGATTCATCTGATCGACGGCGGCATTGATCTGCTCGATGCCTTCGGTCTGCATCTCGGTCGCCGACGCGATTTCTTCGACGACGACGTTTACTTTTTCGACCTGCGAGTTTATTTCTTCCAAACTCTTGAAAACTTCCGCGTTCAGCATCACGCCTTCGGTCGTATTCGCCACCGCTTCGCTGATCATCGTCGAACTGCTTCGCGCCGCTTCAGCCGAACGCATCGCTAAGTTGCGAACTTCTTCGGCAACGACCGCGAATCCGCGTCCGGCATCGCCTGCACGAGCGGCTTCGACGGCTGCATTGAGTGCGAGAAGATTCGTTTGAAACGCGATCTCTTCAATGGTTTTAACGATCTTCGCCGTCGAATCCGACGAATCTTTGATCTTTTCGACGGCTCTGTTCAAACGCTTCATCGCGTCCATTCCGTGTCCCGCGCTTGTCAAAGTGTGACTCGAAATTGCCCGCGCTTCTTTTGAATTGACGGCGTTTTGACGGGTTCGCGCGGAAATGTCGTGCAGATTTGCCGAAACTTCTTCGAGCGACGAAGCTTGTTCGGACGCACCTTGTGCGAGCGATTGACTTCCTTGGCTGATCTGTTCGGCGGCATCGGCTACTTGTTTTGCGCTCAATGCAACATAACGAAAACCTTCTTCGAGATTCGCGGCGGCTTGATTGACCGAAATTTTGATCTTCGCAAAATCGCCTTTATATTCGCCTTTCATTTCGGCGGTCAGGTCTTTGTTTGCAACTCTTTCCAAAACTTCGCCGGCTTCGTTGACGGGTTTTTCGATCGAATCGAGCGTGTGATTGATATTTTCGATCAATTCGCGATAGCCACCTTCAAACTTTTCGGCGTGTCCGCGACAGCTTAAATCTCCGGCAAGCGCGCCTTTCGTCAATTGCACCGTTTCGCCGATCATTTCCTGCAAAGTTTCGGTGACGTGCATAAAATTGTGCGAAAGTTTGTCGTCTTCCGAACGTGGTTCGAGCCGCACGTCGAATTTTCCGCGACTCAAACCTTCGGCGGCATCGGCGATATTTTCGAGATATTTATAAGCATCGCGGAAAGCACGCGCCACGATTCCGATCTCGTCCTTCGCATTGCAATCGAGTTTTTCTTCGATGTTTTTCGCAGATAAACGCGCCACAATATCTGCCAATGTTCTCAGTCTTAAAATGATCGAATTTGCCAGAAAAATGCTGAATGCGAGCGCAACGACAAAGCTCACCAAACAAACGGCGATGACCGTATATTTTGCAGTCAATGCGACTGAAATTGCCGATTCACTGCTTTTTTTGGAATTTTCTTGGATGAGGTCGCCCATTTTCTCCATCTTTCCTTCCAAATCCTTGAAGGTTTTTTGAAATTCGCCGATCTCGGCTAAAGCTTTATCTTGCTGACCGGAAACTGCAAGATTCGTGATCTTTTCGGATTCGGCGATATATTTTTTCAGTTCGGGATAAACTTCTTCGACGGCTGTTTTAGTTTCTTTGTCGAGCGCGAGTGTGTCCAGATTATCGATCGCTTTATTAAAACTATCCGAAAACTCCTTGAGTTCGCCGACGCAATCTTGTTTTGCCGATTCGTCTTTTGTTTCAGCCGCAACGATCGAACGAAAAACGACGGCACGCAAACCGTCGTGCATCATATCCGCCTGCATTGCTTCGTGCATCGCCGTCACTTGAACAGTGCCGAGATCGTCAATGTGATCGGATAAAACCGTGATGATTCTGAAAGAAAGAATTCCCGTCAGAACCAATGCCGCGAGTGAGACTCCTGAAAGCAGAGCCATCTTTTTTGAGATGGAAATATTGGAAAGATTTATCATATTTTTAATTTTTAAATTGAAAAAAAACTCAATTCAGACCCTAAAAAATAAATATGAACTAATGAGGTTCGGTTTATTTTCAAAACTGTCAAAATTGCTTTCGATGATTTTCGTAAAAATTGCCAGACGATGAATTGGGGCTTATTTACCGTTTGGCAGTTTGAACATTTTGAAAATCCGAAAACCAATTTCGGCAAATACGAAAAATTAAAATTCCGAAAAGACCGATCCGTTAAAATCGTCGAATGGAATCAGACTTTCCGCATTAAAGTCTTGTTTTGAACTTTTTTCCTTCTTAAAGTTTAATTTACTGCCATTGTTTTGCTTCAAATTATTGAAGCCGTTTGTATTAACAGAAACCTGCGGGCGAGTGCCGTGATTACTGTTTTTGAAATTGGTCTGAGCGGTTTTATGATTTCCTCCGCTGGTGATAAAACTGCCGACCAAACTGAGCATTTCCTGCGATTGACCTGAAAGTTCTTCCGCAGAACTTGCTGATTCTTCCGAATTCGCCGCCGTTTGCTGGGTCACGATATTCATCTGTTCGACTGCGACATTTAACTGATTCAAGCCTTCGCTTTGCTGTTCGGTCGCCGCCGCGATTTCCGCGCTGACAACCGAAACTTTTTCGATTTGAGATAAAATTTCTTCAAAATTAAGCGCAACTTCACGATTGAGTTTTACGCCTTCCTGCGTATTTTTGACCGATTCGTCAATCATTTCCGCCGTCGATTTTGCCGCTTCCGCCGAACGCATTGCAAGGTTTCTGACTTCCTCGGCAACGACCGCGAAACCTTTGCCTGCATCGCCTGCGCGAGCGGCTTCGACGGCGGCATTTAATGCGAGAAGATTCGTCTGAAACGCGATTTCTTCGATCGTTTTCACGATCTTGACGGTCGAGTCCGACGAATGTTTAATGCTTTCGACGGCTTCGTTCAAACGCTTCATCGCGTCCATTCCGTTTTTCGCGCTCGAACGCGCCACGTCCGACAATGAACGCGATTCTTTGGAATTGACCGAATTTTGCTGTGTCATCGCCGCGATTTCGTGCAATGAACTCGAAACTTCTTCCAACGTCGAAGCCTGTTCCGACGAGCTTTGCGCCAGATGTGCGCTTCCTTGGCTGATCTGTTCGGCGGCGGTCGCAACTTGTTCCGAACCGCTCGCAATATGTTTCATTCCTTCGTCCAGATTTTCGAGCGCAGTATTCAATGATTCTTTGATCTTGGCAAATTCGCCTTTATAATCGCCTTTCATTTTCGCGGTCAGATCGCGTTTGGCAACTTTTTCCAAAACTTTTGCCGATTCGTTGATCGGTTCGGCAACCGCTTCGAGCATTCGATTGATGCCGTCGAGCAATTCGGCGTAAGAACCGCTGAAATTATCGGTTTGACTGCGATGATTGATGTTTCCGTTTTGCGCTTCGGTGTAAAGCGTTTTCGTTTCGGAAATCAAATTTTGCAGCGAATCGACGGCGCGATTGAGATTTTGCGAAAGCGTATCTTGATGCGAACGAACTTCGACTTTTTTCGAAAGATCGCCGACCGCGAGCGCATCGGCTGAATTTGCGATGGCGCGAATGTATTCGGTCAGAGAATTAAACGCTCTGCCGAGCTTGCCGATCTCGTCTTCGCCTTTGTAATCGAATTTT
>DAITPE010000423.1:0-5236 GCA_036833775.1 Pyrinomonadaceae bacterium
ACTGCAAACAATGACACGGCTGCTGAAAGATGAAAAAGGTTCGCTCAGCACCGAGAGAAAATATCATAAAAAAGACGGCAGTTTTATCAATGTAGAACTCACGGGCAGACGGATTTCTTACGGTTCAATGGACGCATATTGCGTCAATATGCGTGATATTACCGAGAAAAAACGTGCCGAAGGTGAAGCCAAAAAACTCGCGCTGGTCGCACAAAAGACTCAAAACGCCGTCATCATCAGCGACACCGAAGGCAAGGTTCAATGGGTAAATGAGGCATTTACGAAACTTACTGAATACGCACCGCAGGAAATTTACGGCAAAAAACCCGGACATCTTTTACAGGGAAAAGAAACCGATCCGAATACGATCGAAGCGATCCGCGAAGCCATCAGAAATCGTCAGCCTTTTACGGGTGAAATTTACAATTATTCAAAATCCGGCAAAGGTTATTGGCTTTCTATTTCGATCATGCCGATTTACAGCAAACGCGGTAATTTCAAGGGTTATATCGCCGTTGAAATGGATATTACGGAACGCAAAAAAATGGAAGCGGCTTTGCGAAATTCGCAAGCCGATCTTGAAAAACGTGTTGCCGAAAGAACTTCCGAACTAATGATTGCGAACAGTTCGATGCAAAAGGAAATGGTCGAACGCAAACGCTTTGAAATCGAATACAACGAAGCGCAGCAATTCCTCAGAAAAGTGATCGACACCGTTCCGAATATGATCTATGTAAAAGACCCGCAAGGCAGATATACGCTCGCAAATGCTTCACTCGCCAGACTTTTCGGCGTTCGTCCGCACGACTTGATCGGAAAAACGGTCGATGGCTTCGTGAAGAATCAAGAAGAACTCGAACGCTTTGTCGCCGACGATATGCAGGTTATTGAAAGTTGGGAAGAAAAGACCATTTTCGAGGAAAAATTTACCGATTCAAACGGCGACATTCATTGGCTTCAAACCGTCAAACGACCGTTATTCGGTGATTCCGGCGTTGAATTCATTCTCGGAATTTCGACCGATCTGACTGAAAGAAAAATTCTCGAAAGCCAGCTTCGTCACGCGCAAAAACTCGAATCGATCGGACAGCTTGCCGCCGGAATCGCACACGAAATCAACACGCCGACGCAATATGTCGGCGACAATACGCGCTTTATTCGCGATGCTTTTACCGATATTCAAAATGTTCTCGATAAATACAACGAGCTTCTCGATTCTGCCCGTGCCGGTAAAATAAATGCCGAATTGATCGCAGAAGTTGACGAAGAGATCGAACTTTCCGATCTCGAATATTTGACGATCGAGGTTCCGAATGCAATTACTCAAACGCTCGACGGCGTTTCGCGCATTGCGAAAATCGTCCAATCAATGAAAGATTTCGCCCATCCGGGTTCGACCGAGAAAAAAGCCGTTGACCTCAATAAAGCGATCGAAAGCACGATCACGGTTGCGCGAAACGAATGGAAATACGTCGCCGATCTGGAAATGAATTTCGATGAAAATCTGCCGTTCGTACCGTGTTTCCTGAGCGAATTCAACCAAGTAGTTCTGAATATGGTCATCAATGCCGCGCACGCGATCGGCGATGTTGTCGGCGACGGCTCGAAAGGAAAAGGAAAGATCACCATTTCAACCGCCAAACTCGACGACGATTGGATCGAGATCAGAGTTACCGACACCGGCGCAGGAATTCCTGCCGAAATCCAAAGTAAAGTTTTCGATCCGTTCTTTACGACGAAAGATGTCGGCAAAGGAACCGGACAAGGACTTGCCATCTCACACACGGTCGTGGTTGATAAACACAACGGAAAATTGAGTTTTGAAACCGAAGAAGGAAAAGGAACGACATTTATTATTCAACTGCCTCAGAGTATGGAACCTATTTCAAAATCTAACTAACCCCGAATTATGATTAACATTTTATTTGTAGATGACGAACCTAATATTCTTGACGGCTTGCAGAGAATGCTGCGTTCGATGCGCCGTGAATGGCAGATGTTTTTTGCTCGAAACGGTTTTGAAGCACTCGAAATGCTCAAAGAAAAAAAGATCGACGTGATCGTTTCGGATATGAAAATGCCCGGAATGGACGGCGCGAAACTTCTGCACGAAGTCAGAACTTTATATCCGAACACCGTCCGCATCATTCTTTCGGGATATTCCGAAAAGGAAATGATCATGAAATCGATCACGACGGCGCATCAATATCTTGCCAAGCCGTGTGATTCGGATATTTTGAAATTAACCGTCAGCCGCGCCTGCGCTCTGCGCGATCTTTTGCTCGATGAAAAACTCCGCAGTCTGGTTTCGCAGATGCGAACCGTTCCGAGTTTGCCGACGCTTTACAGCGACCTCGTTTCCGAACTCAACAACGACGAACCTTCGATGCGTCACATCGCCGAGATCGTCAAGAAAGACATCGGAATGACGGTCAAAGTTTTGCAGATCGTCAATTCCGCGTTCTTCGGACTTCGACGAAACATCACGAATGCACACGAAGCACTCGATTTTCTCGGACTCGAAACGATTATGTCCTTGACGCTCGGCATCGGCGTTTTTTCGCAGTTTGAAAAGCAAACGGTCAATCCCGATCTGCTCACGCATCTCTGGGAACACAGCATCAAGGTCGGCAAAATGGCGCAGGCGATCGCCGAAGCTGAAAATCCGAAAGTTGCAAATGACGCATTCACCGCCGGAATTCTGCACGACATCGGCGAAGTCGTGCTGGCATTTAATCTGCCCGAACAATTTCGACAGGCGCAAGAGCTTGTGACGCATGAAAATATGACTCGTCAGCAAGCCGAAAAGATTGTTTTCGAAGCGACGCATTCGGAAGTCGGCGCGTATTTGCTCGGACTTTGGGGTTTGCCGAATCAGGTTGTCGAAGCGATCGCATTTCATCATTCGCCGAGCGCGATCGAACCGAATATGTTTTCGCCTCTGACCGCCGTGCACATCGCAAATGCCTTTGAACGCTACGGTAAACGAATGATTCTCGATAATCCCGACAGCATCATCGATACGAATTATTTAAGGAAACTGAATTTGACGGAAAAACTTCCCGAATGGCTCGAGATTTGTGCAAACGCTTGATTTTTGAGGATAAAAATATGAACCGCAAGATATTATTTGTTGACGACGACCCGAATATTTTACAAGGCTACAAACGTGCGCTCAGAAAAGAGTTCGACATTCACGTTGCCGAAGGCGGACGCGAAGGATTGAACATTTTGCAGGCTGAAAACAACTTTGCCGTGATCGTTTCGGATATGAGAATGCCCGGAATGGACGGTATTCAATTCTTAAAATACGTGAAAAAACTCGCGCCCGACAGCGTTCGGATGATGCTCACGGGCAACGCCGATCAGCAAACGGCGATGGATGCGGTCAATGAAGGAAGTATTTTTCGTTTTATGACGAAACCCTGCGAACCCGAAATATTTGCCACCGCTTTGAACGCCGGAATCGAACAATATCGGCTGATCACGCTCGAAAAACACTTGCTCGACGAAACTTTGAACAAGAGTTTGCAGGTGATGGTCGAGATTCTTTCGATGGTTAATTCGACCGCGTTCAGCCGTTCGTCACGCGTGAAGCGTTTGGCGCGTGATATTGCCGATCGTGTCGGCATCAAGAACGCTTGGGAAGTCGAGATCGCCGCGATGCTTTCGCAGATCGGCTGCATCACCGTTCCCGAAGAAACTTTGCTGAAGATTTCCAAATGCCAACCGCTCAACGAAGCCGAATTATTCTCGTATCATCAGCATCCGAAGGTCGGTCACGATCTCGTCGTCAAGATTCCGCGTATGGAAAACGTCGCCGAGATTATTGCCAACCAGAACCGGCGCATCAATGACGATAACGACGGACAGCCGCGCACCGATCTCGTCGATGAAAAGACACGCGGCGCACGAATTCTCAAAGCCGTGCTCGATTTCGACAAATTGCTCGACGCGGGAAACCTTCCGCACAATGCGTTCAAGGAATTATCGCTGCGCGTCGGCTGGTATGATCCCGTGATTCTCAATACTTTGAAAGAATTGATCGATGAAGGTTCGGAAGAATTCATCAGCACCGAGATAGATATTCACGAACTCAAACCGGGAATGCTGCTCGATCAGAGTATCTTTTCAACGAAACGCATTTTGCTTTTATCCGAAGGTCAGGAGATCACGCTTCCGTTGATTATGAAGCTCATCAACTTCGGCGATGCGGGCGCGATTCCGAAAGTTTTGAAAGTAAAAGTTCCGGTCAGCCGTTTCAGTATCGAAGATCAGCCTGCTCAGATCGAAACGCACTTGCCTCCGCCGCAGGATTTCGGCAATTTGAATATTTCAGCCCTTTAAATGGAGTTTTATGTTATGAAAGATAAATTTTTAACCTTCCTCGTTGCAGTTTGGGCGATCGCCATCGGCATCGGATTCGTTTGGATGACCGATTACGCTTCGCGTCCGGGCAAAAAAGGCGCATTTCCCGAACATCTCGTCATTAAACAAACGCCGGATGCGAATAATTTGGCGCAATTATTCTTATTTATTCATCCGCAATGCCCTTGCAGCCGCGCAACATTGAAGAATCTTGCCGGAATCGAAGCGAACGCGGGTGAAAAAGTGAATATTAAGGTCTTTTTCTACAAACCCGACGAATTTTCCGACGATTGGACGAAAACCGATCTCTGGTATCAAGCAAAATCAATCCCGAACATCACGGTTTCAAACATTTCCGACAAAGAATTAAAGAAGTTCGGCGTGATGACATCGGGACAAGCGTTGCTTTATGACGCGAACGGCGATCTGACATTCAGCGGCGGCATTACGATCAATCGCGGCGACGAAGGTTTTAGCGAAGGTCGCAGGATTATTCAGAATATTTTATTGAATAATGAGTATAACGAAACGCAAACGCCCGTTTTCGGATGCGCGTTAAACTCCGAAGATTGAAATTTCAAATCTAATTTCATCACATTCGAGCCGAAACGAAGATGTTTCGGCTCTTTTTATTGAATTTCATCATTTAAGCAAGGAATTTAGCGATTAAATTGACAATTTTCAACGCTTAAAACCAAAAAGAAAAGAGTTTTTTGATTGAAGAAGCCTTTATTTTCATAAAAGAAGTCTTTTCTTTTTGAAAGAAGTCTTTATTTTTGCCGAATAAGTCTTTACTTTGGTTGAAAAAGTCTTTATTTAAATTGAAATAAAGACTTCTTCGGTGAAAATAAAGAGTATTTCAGTTCAA
>DAITPE010000424.1:0-5219 GCA_036833775.1 Pyrinomonadaceae bacterium
CGTTCCGTCTGCGATCGGTTCTTTAAAATCCTGCGTTTTTATCGTCATCGTCAACGCTAAAATCAATAAAATAAAACTGAAAACTTTCATAAAATCTCTTCGAATTTCAATCATTCAAGGCTTGAATGGAAATTTAGCGAAAATTTGCAGGAAAAGTCTTTTATTTTTAATGAGAAAGTTATGAGAATTTCAAAAGTCTAATTAAAACGGCAGTTTATGAAGATTTGATTGAATCGAAAAAAATCGAAAACAAGCCGAAGAATTGCGATAATTTCGATTGCACGAAGGAAAATTTTCGGAAAAGCTTAAGTTTTGTTTTCAAGTTCAAAAAACATCGGTTTTGAATTATTAAAACTTCAAAGTCGAAAGTTTTTCGGATCGATGTAGATCAAGAAATAAAGTATAATTCCCAAGAAAAACAATAAAAGCAAAGTTAAAATCAAATCCAAACCGCCGCCCAAAATGATTAGAACTTTATGTTCATTTCCGGCAAAAAGCATTTTGATTGTCAGAAAAACTCCCAGAATAGAGCAAATCAATGCACCAAGAAACATTAACCCGATCGAGAGCAAAGATTCGTTAAAATATGTTCTCGAAGCGAGCATAAAATAGCCGAAAACGATCGCTGATGCGATCAGCAAAAGACTTATGCCGCCGTAAATAAGTGGTTTATTTTCCATAACTTTTTTTATCCGAAAGGACGACCTTTGACATTTTCGGTCAGCCAAAAAACTCCGTAAATTATTGAACCGAAAAGGGAAATCAGCGGAATCGAATTAAGTATCAAACCGATAATCGCCAATGTTCGATTGTCCGCGTTTTTGAAAAAACTCACGATCCCGAAAATCATTCCGCAGACAGCACATAAAGCCGAAATCAACAACAAAATAACTGCAAAAATGATCGGCATCGAAAGCTCGTCCGCGTTTGCACCTTTGGAAGCGAGCATTGCATAGAATCCGACAAACAGAATTGCTGCCGAAACCGCCATAACAGCGATGCTGATGATTCCTAAGATCAACGAAATACTTTTCATAAATTGAAATTGCACCTGAAATAAAAGCTGTTTATGCAAAAAAATCTTCGATTGAAGCGATCAAACTCGAAACGCCGAGCTTTTCAAGAATCCAAAAGATCACGCCGAAAACCGCTGGAATCGTGACGAGCAGAAACGCCAAAACTATCGGTGTGAAAATTATGTCGTCAACCGAAGATTGAAAAGTTCGCATCGCTTCATTCATCGAAAAATTAGCTTTTTCGCGCGCCTGATTGGTCAAATTACGGATTTTCCAAGCGATTCGAGCGCGGTAAGTTTCTACGCCGCAATAACCGCAAACCGTCGAAATAGACGATTTATCGAACAACACCGCGCCGCCGCACTGCGAGCATTGCGAGGTTTCCGTTTTTCCGACACTTTCGGTTTTTTCAATTTTGGGAAGCTGTTTTCTGCTTTTCGGGGAGATTAAAAACGCGATGAAAAACAGTGTCGGAATCCAGAAAAAATAGCCGAGACCGAAAAATCCTGCGGCTTTTTTCAAAAAAGGGAAAATCTCGCTCAAAACTATTTGATGACGACCGAGATAAATTATCGGGATCGTGGCAATCAGCCAAAAAGCAAGCAAAATTATCAGAAAACTTACCCAACGCGAGCTGAAAATACTCGCCCATTTCCAATAATTTTCGGCTTTTTGAAGTTTTTCGGCGGCTTCGTTGCGAAAAATTCTGATCTCTTCATATTCGCTCGGAACAGGGAAAACGGTCGCGCAATGCGGACAGCTCATTTTTTCTTCGTGAAGCGGAACGCCTGCGCCGCACGCCGGACAATTCAAAGGCTGAATTTTCGGCAATTCGTCCTGCGTTTTGATAACTTTTTCGTCCGTTTCAGTTTCATTCTTTTCATTGCCGAAAACGGTTTTCCCGAGATAATAAAGCGGATAAACGACCGCGAAAATAAAGAGAAAACCTTGAATAAAAAGCGTCAAATAGGCAAGGTCGGCAATGCCGAAGCGTTTGTTTTTGGCGGAATTGGCGATTTGCGATTTCGGCAATTTTATTTCCTGCAAATTTTGGACGATCTGCCATTGATTGCCGTTCAATTTCAACTTTTCCTCAAAAAAAACAGGCGAACCGATACGCTTTTCGGCGTAAAGTTTTGAAGCGGACAACACCGAACCCGTTTGGAGCGGCAATTCTCCGAGATCGTTCAAATCATTTTTCAATGGCTCAAGAATCCTGACTTTCTTTTCGTCTTTCGGAGTTGAAAAAACGGCAAGTTCGTCAAAGAAATTTCCGTTCAAATCGTTTAAAGTCTGCAGCTTGACGTCGGAAGCGAAATCGTAAACCGTGTGCGACAAGATGTTCGTCAGCTCGTTGTTTTGACGCTGTAAAATGATGATTCCTTGAAATTTGCGTTTCGTTTGCGGCTCGCAATCGGTGTAAATAAAGGCGTTTGATTTGAATTCGTGCGTTGTGAAAAAGCCATCGGCTGAATCGTCAATTCTGAAATAATCTTTTTCGTCGCACACGGTTTTCGGCGTTTTGTCGGCGAAATAGAGTTTGCCGCTTAGCGTTTTTTCTTTTATTTTATCTGCATCTGTCCCGTAAACGGCTCTGCCGTAAACGACCTTCGTGCCGTCGGCGATCAGTATTTTCGAATCGTTTTGAGCGAAAACTGCAAACGGGATGCAAAAAACGAAGATGAAAATGTTCTTAAGTATGAATTGAAGGATTTTGTTCATCAATCTGAAATCGGATCGGGTAAATTATTGAAAACAGATGCGTGAGAGGAAATTGTAGTTATTCAATATTTAAATTAAAATATGTCAACAAATTTCCCCGGATTGCATCTATTTGATTTAACCCTAAGGTAAAGCTGATTTCAATAAATTTTCGGTGAGAAAACTGTGAGAATTGATCGATGCGAGAAATAAAAAGGTTTTACGAATTCAAAGAGTTTCGGATCGACCTTAGCAATAAGGTTTTGACGCGTTTGAACGGCGAGATCGTGCCGTTGACACCGAAGGTTTTTGAAACGCTTTTGCTGCTCGTGCAGAATCAGGGAAGATTGCTCGAAAAATCCGAGATGATGCAGACGATCTGGGCGGATACTTTCGTCGAAGAAAATAATCTCACGTTTAACATTAAAATGATCCGCCGCGCGCTCGGCGACGAGGCTGCAAACCCGACGTTTATCGAAACGGTTCCGCGCAGAGGTTATCGTTTCGTTCCCGAAGTCAAAGAAATCATCGAAGAAAAAAACACGCCGCCGATCTTTGTTTCTGCAAACGAAACCGTTTTCCCGAAAGCGCAAACGCCTTTGTTTCAAAGCCGGTATGCATTGTTCGCGGTGTTGACGATCGTGTTTGTCAGCTCGCTCGGATTCGGTTCGTGGCTTTGGCAAAGGCATGTGATCTCGCAAAACGCGCCGATTCTCTCGAATGATTTCGATGCGGTGCGGATTTCCGACACGGGAAAGGTCGTTCACAGCGTGATCTCGCCCGACGGGAAAACGCTGGCGTATATCAATCAGGTCGGCGGCAAGCAGGGAATTTGGCTGAGAAACTTGGAAAATTCGCTGAACACGAGCGTGGTTGCGCCTTCGGAAGACTTTTATTACGGTTTGGACTTTTCATCCGACGGGCAAACGCTCTTTTTTACGCGCCGACCGAAAGATGTTTCGACACCGATGAACTTGATGAGCATTTCGGTCAAAGGTGAAAATCTGCAAAAGATCACTGAGAGATGTCAGGGCTGGATCAGCGTTTCGCCTGACGGGAAAAAGATTTCGTTCGTGCGTTACGACGAAGGCGTGAGCGAATTTAACAAGCTGATGGTGATCGACGTTGACGGAAAGAACGAGCGCGAGGTGAAAGTTTCCGAAAAAAACAAGGTGTTCTGGGCAAACGCCTTTTCGCCCGACGGCAGAAAGATCGCGGCGGCTTACGGAAATTCGACGAATTCTTCGCAGGAGATCGCGCTCGTCGAAGTTGACGTTGAAACGGGCGCGCTGCGCGAGCTTGCGCCGAAGCGTTTCTTTCACATCAAAGACGTTGAATGGCTGCCCGACCAAAGCGGTTTGCTTTTTACGGCTGATGAAAGACTCGGCGAGACGATCAGGATTTGGAAGCTCGATTATCAGAGCAGACTGATCGAAAGTTTGACGAAAGATTCGGTCAATTACGGCAAGATCAGTCTTAACAATAACGCCGACATTCTCGCTGCTTCGGCGATCACGAGCGATTTTCATCTGTTCGTGCAGAGCGGCGAGAATCCGAAGGGTTTTAAGGATTTGACGCAAGCCCGCGACAGCTTCGCCTTTACGCCCGACGGTAAAATAATCTACGCGACCGATACGGCGGGAAACGAAGACATCTGGAAGATGAACTTGGACGGCACGGAGCAAAGTCAACTGACCGTCGATCGTTCGCTCGATGCCGAACCGCTCGTCACAAATGACAATCGCTATATCTTTTTTTCGTCGAACCGTTCGGGAAAGAATCAGATTTGGCGGATGGACATCGACGGCGCGAATCAGATGCAGATCACGCAGAAAAAAGGCGGTTATGCGGTCTTTTATTCTTTGACGGAGAACAAACTTTACTACCGCGCGTCCGAAGATAATTCCGTCCGCAGCGTTTTATTCAACGGCGGCAGCGAAGAAGAGGTGATCGCAAAGGCGGGAATTTATCAGACGATCTCGCCCGACGAGAAACATCTCGCCTACATTTGGCGCGACGCGGATAAAAAGGTGAAATTGACCGTCGTCGAACTGAAAACGAAGACCGCCGTCCGTTCATACCCGATCGCCGAGGGAACCCCGTTTGTCGTGCATTGGAACGACGCGCAAAATCTCGTTTACGTGACCGAAAAGAACGGTGAAACGCATCTGATATGGCGGCAATCCGTCGCCAAAGACACGCCCGAACTGCTCCACGATCTCGGTGAAAAAGAAGTAGTCGATTTCAAATACGCCCCCGACGGCAAAACCGCCGCCTTCATCCAAGGCTCGTGGAACCACGACGCTTATCTGCTCAAAGGATTAAAGTAAACCGAACACCCAACCAATAAACCGAACGCCCGAAACAAACGCGCACCAGCCGAAAACACTTCCGCGCCGACCGCCGCCAACTCGGGGAACTGCATTGTCAATTCGGGGAAACCGGTTGTCATTTTGGGGAACCAAATTGTCAACTCGGGGAAGCGGGATGTCAATTCGGGGA
>DAITPE010000425.1:0-5216 GCA_036833775.1 Pyrinomonadaceae bacterium
CGATTGAAAGCGGGTCGCCGACAATAACCGAATTTTTCGCCCGCCAGATTGCGCCGACGGCGGCTTGCGGAACGGCTTGTCCGGCTTCATCAATCAGCAGCCAACCGAGCGATTCGCGTCCCAAATCAGCAAACATTCTGCCGAAGGAAGCGAAGGTAGTTGAAACTACCGGCACTACTAAGAAAAATGTTTGCCACAAATAACGAAAATATTCATTTTTTTCCAGCGGCAGGTTTCCGCCTAAAATATTCGTCCATAAATTCAGATTCTTTGAGATTTTGTTTCGGGCAACGCGGATAAAAACTTCGTGCAGTTTCATTGCCTGCAAAAATAGTCGGGCGCGGAGTTTATTTAATTTTTTATCGAGCCACGGAGCGCGTAACTGCAACTCTTTTTCATCTCTGTTCCACCAATCTTCATCGGCGAAGGCTTCTGTATCGAGGTTTTGTTTTCCGACGGCGAGAAGTTTATCGTTCGCGTTCTTAGCTTCTGAAATCAAGTCATATTTTCTCGTAAAAGTTTCAAGGGATCGTTCTATTTCACCGATTTGGGTTTCGAGCAATCGGAACTTTTTTTCTAAATTCTTTTTTTTACTTTTAATTTGTTCGCGTTCCTTTTGAGCATTTTCCATGCTTTGATTATACTCATCAACTTTAGAGCGTTTGAAAATGTAAGCCAGCCAAAACTCTATGAAATAAGGCTTTGAACTTTTGATTCCTTCGATGTCTTCCAAATTTTCTTTACGCTCACTTTCAACGGAAGATAAGTCGCTCTCAACACGACGTGCGGCATTCCTCCTTTCCTTAAGCTCTTTTTGCGAAGTTTGTATTTTGCGTGTGATATTTTCGAGTTCTTTAATAAGCCGCCGTTTTTCTTCAAGCGAATTGAAATATTTTTGCCTTTGTTCAATTATTGTGGAAACTTGATTGCGGAGTTCAAGAAATTTTGTTTTTTCAATTTTCCAGTCCGTCAAACTAACCGAATCCGAATATTTCAAATAAGACCGAAAACTTACACGGTCGGGATCATCTTCGCTCGGTTTATCAAACCAAAACCGCTGGCTAAACTTATTGCGATTATCTGCATTACCCAACACAGCCGCCACCATTCCCCAAGGTTGAATCTTTTCATTCCTGGCAAAAACATTTTCCGCAACTTGTTGAAAATATGCAGCTTCGCTGAGATAATCCTGTCCGATAGAATCCTTTCCCGGAATTTCCTGAGTAATATTCTGCACCGCCGTATTGTTCGATGAAGCGACGACAATTTCATATCCGACGATTCTGGAATCGAGCCTAAAAAGCGGTATTTTAACACCTTTGCTAACCGGAATTTCAGCAATCTGAGTGAAAGCGTCGTGCGGATTGTCGAAACGGGTCAAACTAATCGCCCGCTCGACCATTAAAGCCGCAATGATGTCGCGTAGCAGCGTTGATTTTCCCGTTCCCGGCGGACCGTTGACGGAAAATAAATTGCCGTTTTGTTCGGGTTTTGAGAGCGCGAGATTGATTCCCGCCTGCTGCATTAAAGACTGATATTCTTCATCATCCGAAGCCCAACGACCAAGCGGAATATATTGCGGGGCGACGAATTCTTCTAAAACTTTTCGGTCATCGAGATTAAGTTTGTTCGCTCCAGAAACTTCCCTTTCCCGTAAGAACGATTTGATTCCCGCACCGCAATTATTCCGAGTAAAAGCCTCTGAAACTTTCTGTAAATCATCAACAAAAAAGCTGTTGAGAACTTTTGTGTCCTCTTCTTCTACGGTTGTTTCCTCAGATGGCGGATCATCGGTTTTCTCTTTTTTGCTTTTGAAAACTTGACGCTCTTCGATAGCGAAACAATGGGCTAATGTCTTTAATTCCGACGGATTCCAACCGCTCAATCCGGTTAATACCGTAATCAGATTTTTGAGATGTTCGGCATCGAGTCGTGTATCATTCGCTTGAAGCAATGCAGCTTTTTCCTTCAGTTTGTTGGAAACAGAAGATGAGTAGGCTCTGAATAATTCATTCCAATTCGAGTTTGTAATTGTTTGAAGAAAATTACCGCTCTGCAAATGCCCCAAAGCCCAGGGCAAGGATGATAATGAAAGTGACTCCGGTATCGGAACGCCCGTGTTATCTATTGAAAAACGTCCATAACAGCTTAAAAAGTCGTTTCTGGTATCACGCAAATCTTTTTTTCCGAAAAGTTGCAGCAATTCATTATTAGCCAATCGCGCATCAAAAACTCCGAAGTAAATTTGATACTTATAAGATTTATTCAAATCCAGTTCCAGCCTTTTTTTTGCTAGCGGATTGAGCCAGGGCAAATCGTCATTCTCAAATTCCTTAACAATACGAAAATGAATCAGTTTATTTGAATCAGCCTGATCAATTTGCTGATCCAAATTGTAAGGGGCGAGATACTCAAGCGTATGCCAGTATCGGAGAATTTGCTGTGGACTGGAATTAAAATCTGTCATTCAAGAATCGGGGTAATTTAAGAGTAAGGCTTTACTACCAATAAAGTTGGTTTGATTATTCCCTATTAAAAGAGAAATTTCAAATAATTCGTTGGTATCGAAAACCAGCTTTCTTGATGTAAGAGTCGAAAAAACTGCCGTGAGAATCGGCACGCATTAAACCATTGTATAGATTTTCCGGCACACCAAAGTATTGATAGACCGAACGGTTTAAGAATTCGACTTCTAAAACCCGGCGGTCGCTGTCATAGCCGATAGATGCGATATTTGATGATGAAACATTCGTTCTTTTCATTTTGTTCTCCTTTTGAATTGTTTAATAATCGTCTGAAAATCAATAGCATTCTTGAAGTAAGGTAATATATTCGTTATCGTTCAAAGCCCCTTTTGAGCAGTTACAAAAGATACAAGCCCAAGTTAAATTTTCCGGTTCATTGCTTCCGTTATTGTTGCGACTGATACGATGGTCAACGTGACCATCCGGGGCGTAATTACCGCAATAAAAACACGTTTCTTCATCGCGTTCTCGGATAAAACGCCGCATTCCCGGAGTCAGCGGAACGCTGTTGCGGCGTGGTCTGATTAACTCAAAAACAGCGATAGCCGTTAAAACAAAAGCACCGCCAATCAATGCTCCCAAAGCGAGATTGCCCAATATTTCGGAGGCTGTTACCCATCCTGTTTTCGGCGGTTGAATCGGAGTAATGATTTGTTGCCTTGTGTTTATCGCAGGAAAGAAATTAATTTCATTTCCAAGTAAATAAGGTGCATTATGAAATTGATAGCTAATTTGCGGATTCTGACGATGTTTGTCATCTGATATAAAAACCATTTGGTTGAAAAACATAAAATTCTCCTTGGAATTTAATTGATTGCCTTTATCCAGTGCGGACAGCCGATGCGTTGCGGACATTTCTTACAATGGTAGTCTTTGACCCGTGTAATAAAACGATTTTCACCGAGTGCAACGCGCTTTTCATTGAGACGAGTAATTTCGACTTCGAGATTTTTAGGTCTTGTATTCCATTGGTAATCGTAAAATCTACCATCTTCACCTGAAAAGATTTTAGGTTGTAAGTTCGGCACAACGGTTTTAAGTAAGGCAAAAGAAGCGCGTTTTTTGCCGTTTAAGGAACTCCACAATAATCCATTCTCTCGTAAATCTTCTTCGTCAAAACCTTCAGGACGAAAAAGCACGGCAATCGGCGCGTCGTTATTTGTCTGATAGGCACAGACTAAATCAAGAGAAACCTCACCGCTATCTTTAGGCAATGATAAATCAAGAAACTCCACGTTTCCCTTAATCGGAATAAACTTTTCAGCGAAGGCTTCAACATAATCTTTAGCAATATCTAAAAATAAATCATGGTGTGGATGCTCACGCTTGACTGCTCCACGCCATTCTTCCATTAATATTCCTTTAGCATCTTGGCTTTCGATAGTTTTTTGCTTTTCAAAAGCTAGTTTCACAACACTATTCATTGCGCGGCGAGTGACCGAATAGAAAATCGGATATAGGGATTTTTCTTCAACCGGAAAGTCTAAATTTGCCGCTTCGTGTAAATAAATTCCGATTGAACATTCGTCCTTATCAAGTTTTCGCGCTGATACGGGGCGTTCAATTTTTCCGCCCCAAATAGATGTAAATTCGACTTCTGCCTGTTCCTGTGCCGGCAGCGTCCAAGTGAAATGATTGGGCTGAAATTTTTCACACCAATCTAAAAATAAAGAAGTTACAATTCTTTTTTCCGCTCGCGGCAATCCGCTCGATGTCGCGGCGTGGGAAACAAAGAGCATTCGCTGCGCTCTGGTTGCACCGACAAAAAGAACGGAGTCAGTTTGATTTTTGTTTTCGGAAGGATTCGGCAAAAGGCTTTGAGGAAGCCACTTGTATTCATTTTTATCACTTCTTTTTGAATGGGCTTGACCAGCGACAATAACAAAAGGAAATTCCAAACCTTTCGCGGCGTGACAGGTCATTACCTTAATGGCAGGAACATTTTTTTGCACCGGCGGTGAAAGGCACGGCGCATTTGAATTTGCCAAAGAATCTCTGAAATGCTCGGCAAACCGTTTTCTGGCGGTTTTCGGATTTGCGCCGCGATGCGAAAAACGATAGGTTGCGGCTCGCATTAAAGAGGCGATAATTTCGCCAAGTGCAAGTGAGCGTTTTGCTTCATCGTCCCAATTAAGGATTCGGCGCAAATAATCGCTTCCGTCAAACAAGAACGCGCACATTACCGAAAAAGCGTCGCTGCGATATTTTTCCTTTTGTAAGGAAACGAAACATCGTTCGATTTCCCTGACAAGTTCCGCTCCTTTATCAAAATTTATTGTTTTCAAGTTCTGAAAATCATCGGCTTTTTCACGGATTTTTTCGATTACCGAATCAATAATTTTATAATCAAAACTATTTCTTCCTAAACAATATGCGAGCCTTCCGAGCGAAGCCTGCGGTTTATCGGCAAAGGTCAAAACAGCGGCTAAATCTGCGGCTGAGCCATCAGCGGTGACAACACCGCTGGCAATCGCCGGAATTTTTCGTTTGCTCAAAGCTAGCACAATATCGCGGACATCCACATTTCGTCGTGATAAAACGGCAATGTCGGCAAGCGGCACTTTTTTTGTTGCCCAATCCTTGATTTGCTTGGCAATTTCATCATATTCGGCGTGGTCTGAATTGGCAGTTGCCGCCGAAACCACAGGTTGAAATAATGCTTTCGGATTACTTTCGTGTGCTTTCCAATTC
>DAITPE010000426.1:0-5216 GCA_036833775.1 Pyrinomonadaceae bacterium
CGAATCCGTTTCGACAAATTCGCTTTTGCAGAGTTTCAAAAATGAATTTTCCGCCGCCGCGATTTCTTCAAAAGTTTCGCGGTTTTCGATTGAGAAATTCGTTTCGATTTTGCCCGAAAACTGTTGAATCGTCGGCGAAATCGACGCGCCGATCCACGCGCTTGCCGAGCGGTTCAGTTTTCGCAAAAGCCGATAAATATTTATCTCAAGCCGTGCGTCGAACATTCCGCCGACGTGCGAAGCGCGCAGAACTTGGAGCGCGTCGAGTTCGCGGACGAAACCTGCGCTTGAAAAAGGCGTGTAATTTTCGATTTCCTGCGGCTGTTTATCAAACGGCGCGATTTTTACCAAAAAAGATTCGACGCGCTCATCAATTCCGCCCGCCGACGTGAAATAAAACGTCGGCGCAGAGATTTCGAGAATTTCATCTTCGGATAAATTGGCGCGTTCAGAAAGAATCTCACCACAGAGACGCAGAGACACAGAGGTTTCATAATCTAAATCAGCTTGAATGTTGTCTGGGTTTCCGTGGTTAATTATTGCACTGATCGGTTCGGTCAAATATCCCGAATAATTGGCGCGATTCAGGTTTTTTCGTTCGTTGTCGGCATTGACGATCGGGCGCGGGAAATCTTTTTTGGCGAGAATGAAAATCTGCCCGTTTTCGGTTTCAAACCAAGGTAAAAGATCGAGCGTTTGATTCGGTCGCTGAGCGAGTTCGTAAATTTGATTCGTTTGTTTGTGTTTGTAAAACTTCAGATTGAGAAAGCTTTTTGCACCCTTGCTGACGCGCGGGTTTCCGCCTTTTTCGCCGTCAACCGAAGCAGAAGCCCGCGCGTCAGCAAGGGCGGACTTTCCCGCAAGCTGAACGCCGTCCGAACCTTTAACTTTTTCGCCGACAATCAAATAATTCGTCGGCGGAAATGTTAAATCGTTTCCTGCCGAATCAGACAAAAAGAATTTTCCCGCAAACCGATTTTCGACGATCCACGGATTCCAGAGCGGCATTGAAACGACGATTCGAAGATTTTCTTTTCTAAAATTTTCCTCGAAATCTTTTTGCGAATAATAGCAGTATTCTTCCAACAATTCGGGCGACCAATGATCGCGGTAATCTTTTCGCAAAACAAATTCGGCGGCGGTTTTCAAAGTTACTTCAAAGCGCGTGAACTTTTTGCGCGGCGATGAATGTTTGCGGTAAAAAACGGGCGAATCGAAATTCAAACTCGAACGAAAATCTCTCGCAAAGATTTCAAACAGCGTGGCGGTTGAAAGCGTGGGAATTTCGCCTTCGTTTGCGCCGTCGTCGTTCGGTAAATCTAAAAAAACTGTTCTTTCGGTTTCGTCAGGGATGACGAAATCGCGGATTATCAGCACGCCGCCTTGTTTTAGTTGTGCGACTTGGTTTTTTAAGGTTTTAGCGATCTGTTTCGCATCGAAATTGTTAAAACTCGTGACGTGATGCAGAACGGACGAATCTAAAATGCCGTCGAGCGTATTTTTTTCAAAAACGTTTTCGGCAATGTCGCCCGTTTCAAACGAAAGATTTTCGGCTTTGTAATGTTTTTGAGAATATTCGACCGTTACGGGATTTATGTCAACACCGATCAGCCGTAAATCTTTATACAAACGCGCAAGATCGAAAGTTCCGCTGCCCGAACCCGAACCCATATCGGCGATCGTTCCGTGAGAAGGGAAATGCGCCGTCGTGAGCGCAATTTTCTGCTGCATCGAAGCGTCCATTCCGGCGAAATATTCTTCGTATTCCGAAAGATTTCCGCGATCTTGTTTGGCATATTTGTTCATAGAAAGAAAAATTAACAGGGATGACAGGATGGAAAGGATAAAGATTAATTATTTGTTTTTGCGAATCCAAAAATCGGCTAACTTAACAATCTGATTATCTTTTTCCGATGAATCTTTAACAATTTCAAGCAAAACAGGTAAAAATGAACGCCAATGCTGAACTTCTTTGGCAAGCCTTCTTAGTTTTATATTCGAGGTTTGTCTGGCAAAATTCAATATTTCCTGAACTTCTTCATCGGTTAATTTAGAATCGCTAAAATCTTCTAAAAATTCTTCATATTCAGCTTCATCTGATTGATTTTGCATTTTATCCCTGACTATCCTGTCATCCCTGTTAATTTATTCTGCCGGAAGAATGCGTCCGCGACATTCGCCGAAGCCGATTCTTCTGAAACCTTCTTTTTCGCAGAAGCCTTTCATAATTATTTCGTCGCCGTCTTCTAAAAATCTGCGTTCTTCGCCGTTTGGTAACAAAATCGGTTCTTTTCCGCGCCACGTTAATTCTAAAAGACAGCCGCGTTCGTCTTTTTCTTTGCCTGAAACGGTTCCCGTCGCCATCAGATCGCCTGTTTGCAGATTACAGCCGTTTGACGCGTGATGCGTGAGCATTTGTCCGATCGTCCAATATAAATCTTTCATATTCGAGCGCGAAAGCATAAAAGGTTCAACGTTTTCTTCGCGCATTTTTTCGGTTTGGATGTAAACTTCGAGTTTTATGTCGAAACCGCCGAATTTTTTATTTTGTTCGCCGTTTAAATAATCTAACGGCTGCGGATCGTCGGCATCGCGTTCAAAAGCGGGAACTCTGAACGGCGCGAGGGCTTCCATTGTGACGACGAACGGTGAAATTGTCGTGGCGAAATTCTTTGCGAGAAAAGGTCCGAGCGGTTGATATTCCCACGCTTGAATGTCGCGCGCCGACCAATCGTTTACCAGACAAAGTCCGAAAATATGTTCTTCCGCCGCTTCGATCGGGATAGATTTGCCCAAATTATTTCCTTTCCCGACAAAAAAACCGACTTCCATTTCGTAATCGAGATTTTTCGCAGGGATAAAAACCGGCGGCGCGTCTGCGTCTGCACGATTCTGACCTTTCGGACGTTTTACATCAGTTCCCGAAACGACGATCGACGAAGCGCGTCCGTGATAGCCGATCGGAATATATTTATAGTTGGGAAGCAGCGGATTATCGGGACGAAACATCGCGCCGACATTCGTTGCGTGAAATATCGAACAGTAAAAATCGGTGTAATCGCCGATTGCTAAAGGAACTGAAAATTTAATTTCAGAAATTGGAAACAATTGTTTTTCAGCTACCTGACGAATTTCTTGATTTGCATCATCGCGCAAAATTTCAATTAAGCGTTGGCGAAATTTTGACAACTCATCTTGTGTCAATTGAAATGACAAAACATCTAAATCACCATAAACCAATGCAAGTTCTCCGATGTTAGGATTCAAATTCGGAAAAAGTCCGAAATTATAGCAACCCGCAAGCGATAAAACATAATTGCCTATTAAAACTCCTGCTTGCGTATCATCTGGATTTTCATGTGGTTCAAAAACGCAAAAAGGCAAATTTTGAATCGGGAAATCGGTGTTCGGATCGTTTGCGGATTCGATCCAGCTCTTTAAATTAACGTCGTGTGTTTCGTTTATCTCAAAAGTCATAAATCTATTTTAGCCACAAAAAGCACAAAAAACGCAAAATCGATTAAGAATTAAATTTGCGTTTTTGTGCTTTGTAAATTTTGTGATTTTTATAAAAGTCCGATTTCGCGTAAGTCTGCGATCGGTTCGTCGAAGGAACAGCTTCCGAATGAGCCGATGGCATCTTCGCGCAGGTGTTTTAGTTGTGAAACCGTTAAAATGTAATCGCGGTGCCACGTTACGCCGCCTTCGCTGAACGAAAGATTTTCGGGAAATTCGTCTTCCATCAATTCTTCCAAAAGACTCGCTTTAAATCCGGCGCGCGCAAATCCGGCGGCTAAAAATAAGTTCAAAAATCCGTGCATCGTGCCTTCGGGCGCGTTTGCTTCGTAAGTTAAAGGTTTGAAACAACGGATCGGATGATGAAGTCCGGCGGTCGCTTTGAATTTCACGTTTGCCGCGAGACAAGTGCGGATAAAACGAATGATCTCGGATGTCGGCGGAAACGCGTCGGACGTAATGCCGCCGGTTCGTATCTTCGCGCATTGACCGTTTATCGCCAGCGCGGAAACTAAGTCGCCGAGGTTTTCGTTAAGCGGAAGTTCAAAATAAGCGGTCAGATAATCAGGCAAAGCCTTTGCCGTATTCTCGATCTTCGACGCGGTATTCGCCTTTACTTCCAAAACGTCGCACAAAACACGTGCGGCGTGACGCGCATTGAAATCGTCGATCTGACGAATCGTTTCGTAAATGTCTTCGCCCGCCAAAACACACAAACGCCAGCCGCTCGTCGTGTCGTGCGAGATAAAATCGTGCGCGTTTTCGATAAATTCTTCGAGCCGCGCCGACGGAACGACAAATCTGCCGAGCATCCAGTCGTAATTACTGTTTTTATACGTCGCGTAATTGATGACCGCTTCCGCCATCGAAAGCTGCGAAGGCGGAAAAAGTCCGGCGTAATCGATTATCTCTGAAAGCAAAACTTTGACTGATTCTTTGGGGTCAGAATTATTCATCGGGAAATATTCTACTTTAATCTTGAAAAACTGTGTAATCTGAAGATGTGAAATTATTATTGAAAAATATATTAAAAAAACCAATATCATTTTACACCTAATTCCGTGAAAAAAAAACAGTTAATTTTACGGTTTCAAGTTAAACAATTTCGGACGGAAAAGTTTACAATTAACAAATGCGAGTTTTAGGAATCGATCCCGGCAGCGAAACTCTCGGCTGGGGCGTGGTCGAAGGAAGCGGACTGAAATATTCTCTGGTCGATTACGGAACGGTAAAATCGTCTCCGCGCGAAAAATTTTCAAAACGCCTGTTAAAGATTCACGACGGCGTGCAGGAACTGATCGAAAAATATCAGCCCGACGCGCTTTCCATCGAAGAAGCGTTTTATGCCGTCAATGTCGGTGTTGCGATGAAGCTCGGACAAGTGCGCGGTGTCGTTTTAGTGTTGGGCGAAAAAGCAAATTTGGAAATCGGCGAATATGCGCCGCGCCTTATTAAACAAACCGTCGTCGGCTACGGAAACGCCGAAAAACATCAAGTGCAGGAAATGGTGCGTCTGCTATTGCGAATGAAAACAATCCCGCAGCCGCACGATGCCGCCGACGCGCTCGCCATCGCCATCTGCCATTTTCACCACGCCGGTGTGCAGAACAAAATCAATCAAGCAAAGCTGAAAATGCGCTGAAGAATTCACCACAGAGACACAGAGACACAGAGATTTTTAGAAAATCGAAAGTAAAAAT
>DAITPE010000427.1:0-5215 GCA_036833775.1 Pyrinomonadaceae bacterium
GGACGCGGCGCGCACGTTTACAACAACACATTTTTTGAAGCCGTTTCCGAAAGCGTCATTTACGGCGGCGCGGGCAACCAGATCGACGGTTTAGTGCCGACCAACATCGAATTTCGCCGCTGTTATTTCACCAAACGGCTTTCGTGGCGCAATGCACTACCGCTCAGCAACGGCGATACGCTCAACGAAAAGAATCTCTTTGAAACCAAAAATGCCCGGCGTGTTTACGTCGAAGGCTCGGTCTTCACCAATCATTGGGACGCGCTCCGCTCACAATATTACGCGTTCACATTCAAATCCTCAGCCGATATTCCAAACGGCGGACAAGGCAGCCCGTGGGCTGTCAGCGAAGAGATCGTTTTGGAAAACAATCGTCTTTCTCATATGAACGGCGTACTTGCCGTCGCCCGCGACTTTTATCGTCCGGGCGTTCGATACGATGCTCTCAAACCTCAGCATATTCGACTTATCAACAATCTTTTTGACGACATCACGGCTGGCAAATGGGGAAGCAGCCGCAGTTGGGTTTTCCAACTTTCAGACCTCGACGATCTTCTCATCAAACACGTCACGGTTGTTGATTCTTCGGATGTTATTGACGAAAGTCAGGAACTGCTTTTTTACCTCAGCACGAATAATGCATTCCGACCTGAAATTTCGGATTCGGTGCTGCCGCTGAACTACTACGGTATTTTTAATACTTGCGGAGAAGGCATCGGCGCACTGAATGTGGCGACTTCGGGTTGGTTTGACGCGTCGGGAAACAGTTGTCCGGCTTCGAGCGGTGCAAACGCCGGAGTTTGGAAAATTACGGGCAATGTTTTTCCTAAGATGCGCAGCTATCACAACTCGAATGCATATCCCACCGGAAATTTTTATCCCGACAATTACAGCGGGATCGGAATGCAGGCATACCGCCGCTGCAACCTCTCGATTGCGGCTGATCCTTGCGATCCGGCAGTTTCGGATTTTTCACTCACCGGCGCGTCACCTTACAAAAACAGCGCGACCGACGGCGGCGATCCGGGGATAAATGCCGCAGTTCTCACAGACAGAATCCGCTGCACTCTGAGCGGTTCGACATCCTCATGCGTAAACGGCGGAACTTCACCGAATCCTACACCGACACCGACACCAACGCCGACACCTACACCTGTACCTACACCAACTCCGACACCTTCACCGACTCCAACACCTACACCAATACCTACACCTACACCTACACCAACACCAACCCCACAAAACCAACAACTCCCGTATCCGGGACCTTTACCGATGCGCCTTCCGGCAGTTGTCGAAGCTGAAAACTTCGATCGCGGCGGCGAATCCCGCGGCTATCACGAGATAGTCGGCACGACCGAAAGTACTGTTTACCGCAGCGTTCCCATCGAGGGCGTTGATATTCAGTCACGTTCGACGGCTTCGGGAGGCTATTCGGTGATGGAAGCGGGCGCGGGCGAATGGATGGCTTACACGGTCAATTCGCCGAACTCGGGAACATTCGACCTCGGCGTTCGATATGCTTCGGAATTCGTCGGCGGAACTTTTCACGTCGAGATCGACGGGCAAAACGTCACGGGCGCGATGACAGTTTCATCGAGCGGAAATTGGGGAACATACAAAACGATTTCACGCCGCGTCAATATTTCAGCCGGACAGCACGTTATTCGGCTGGTGATGGACACCAATTCGACGAATCCGGCGACGGGAACGATCTCGCCCGTCACGGCAAATTTCGATTCGCTCATTTTCAGCTCGGCAAAACTCGACTATGACGGCGACGGCAAAGCCAACATCGGCGTTTTCCGTCCGTCGAACGGCACTTGGTATGTGCAAAATTCACAAAATAATTTGATGGCGACCGCTTTCGGACTGAACGGCGACATTCCCGTTTCGGTCGATTTCGACCGCGACGGCAAGATGGACACGGCGGTTTTCCGCCCGTCGAGCGGCACTTGGTTTATTTTGAACAGTGCGGATGCGACCTTTAGAGCCGTCACTTTCGGCACGAACGGCGATCTGCCCGTTGCCGCCGATTACAACGGCGACGGCGCGGTCGAGATCGCGGTTTTCCGTCCGTCGAACGGTTACTGGTATCAGCTCGACGGCGCGACGAACGCGTTTTCATCTTATCAATTCGGCACAAGCGGCGATTTGCCTGTGGTCGGCGATTACGACGGCGACGGTTGTGCAGACATTGCGGTTTATCGTCCGTCAAACGGAACTTGGTATCAATATCTGAAAACATACAGCGGTGTGACGGCGAATTATTTCGTCAAAGCCGTTAATTTCGGAACGGCGGAAGACCGCCCGCTGCCGATGGATTTCGACGGCGACGGCAAAACCGACATCGCCGTTTGGCGACCTTCGACCGGCGTTTGGCACCGGCTTTCTTCGGATACGGGCAATTACGACGGCGTGCAGTTCGGCACGAACGGCGACAAACCCGTTGCCGCCGATTTCGACGGCGACGGCAAAGAGGACGTCGGCGTTTTCCGTCCTTCGACCGGAAATTGGTATCTGCTCCAAACGCAAAACGGCTTCACGTCAGCCCGTTTCGGCACAAACGGCGACATCCCGCTCACCGCATTGCCTTATTAAAATTTAGAAACAAAAAACTCCCCTCCTTTTCGAGGAGGGGTGGACGCGTTTCGCGGACGGGGTGGTTGTCGTTTAGCCAAATAAACCACGCTTCGCGGACGGGGTGGTTAATGCTCAAGTTTAATAATTCGAGTTTCTAATCGTTCACCAACCACCCCGTCGCTTTGCGCCACCCCTCCTTTATTAAGGAGGGGAGTTTTTTATGTCTGAATTTCTTTAAAAATCACCAAAAGAACGTTTGCGCAGCCTCTGAAAAATTTCCGTAGAGGCTGCGCAAATTGATTTTGCTTCCGGGAAAATTCCGCAGAGGCTGCGGAAACTGATTTTGCTTCTGCGGAATTTTCGCAGAGGCTGCGGAAATTGATTTTATATCTGCGAAAACTGCGCAGTCTCTGCGGAAACGAACAACGAACAACGAACAACGAACAACGAACAACCATCCGTTATCCGTTATCCGTTATCCGTTATTTCTGGCATTTCGGGCAAAAATACGTCGAGCGCGAGCTTTGTGTGATGCGTTTTATCGGCGTTTCGCAGGCGATGCAGGGATCGTTTTCGCGGTCGTAAACGCGCCAGTGATTTTCGTAGCCGCCGCCGTAGTAGCTTCCGTCGATATTTTCGGGATCGACGTTGAGCGTCGAACCGTGTGCGATCGATTCCTGCAAAACGAGGCGAATATTTTCAAACAAACTACTTACTTTTTTTGCCGAAACTTTGTCCGCCGAAATGCGCGGATTTATTTTGGAAAGAAAGAGCGATTCGGACACATAAATATTTCCGAGTCCTAAAACCTTTGTTTGATCGAGCAGAAATTCCTTGACGTTGCGCTTTGAAGTCTTTAAAACTTTGCGAAGATAAGCGGCGTTGAAATCGTCGGAAAAAGGTTCGGGCGCGAGCGATTTCAGTTCTTTCGTGTCGAAAAGATTCGCCGTTTCGACGACGCGCATAAAACCGAAATGCCTTTGATCGCTGAAAACGAGACGCGTTTCGTCTTCGAAATAAAAAACGGCGTGCGAAAACTTCGGCAGTTCGCGCTCGATCGGCAAAAGCCGGAAACGTCCGCTCATCCGCAAATGCGCCATCAAAGTTTGCCTGTTGTCGAGGTCGAAAAGTATATGTTTGCCGCGCCGATGGACAAAATTTATCGTCGCATCACGAAGTTTTTCGGCAAATTCGGCAGGCGGATTAAAAGGCGCAAGCCGTTCGCGCAAAAGTTCGGCAACAACTATCTTGCGACCTTTCACGAGCGCATCGAGCGATTTTGTAACGAGTTCGACTTCAGGTAATTCGGGCATAGTTCAATTTTGGATTCGGGATTCGGGATTGCGGATTTTCGGATAAATTTCAACTTTTAGATTTTCTTTCAAATCCCAAATCCGAATTCCCAAATCCCAAATCGCTAGGTTTTTGAATAATCCGTCAGCGAAGTTTTATCGCCGAGCACCGCGCCGTTTGTGACGGTCGAGTTTTTGCCGATAAAACAGCTTCGTCCGATGATCGAATCTTTAATGTGCGAGCCGCTCGAAATACGCGTGTGCGCCCAGATGACGGAATTTTCGATGATCGCACGTTCTTCGATGTGAACGCCGTTGCCGATGACCGAATTTATCACACGCGAATTCGGTTTGATCGTACAATCCGCGCCGATGATCGAAGTTTTATCGACAAGAGCCGTGTGCGAAATCTCGGAATTTGAAGCACTTTCAAACTCGAAATCTTTTATTTTTCCGCTCAAAAAATCGTGATGCGCCTGCAAATAACTTTCCGGCGTGCCGAGATCGCGCCAGTAATTATTTCGCATAATAAACGCATAAAAAGGCTTTTCGTTTGCCAGAATGTCGGGAAAAACATTGTATTCGAACGAATGATTTTCGCCTTTCGGTATCAAGTCCAAAATCGTCGGTTCGAGAACATAGATTCCTGCGTTGATCGTGTTCGTCGTTAAAGTTTCAAGCTCTTCCGGCTTCGGTTTTTCACGAAAACGCAAAACTTTTCCGTCAGGTTCAGTTTCCACCAAACCGTAAGCCGAAGGATCGGGAACCGGCACGAGCGCGATCGTCGCTTCGGCTTTTTTGGAAATATGAAACTGTAAAATTTCGTTGATACTGATGTCGGTCAAAATGTCGCCGTTGAAAACGACTGTCGTATCGCGAATCGCGTCGGCGGCAAATTTATACGCGCCGCCCGTTCCCATCGGCGAAGGTTCGGTGATAAAACGCAGATTCACGCCGTATTCCGAGCCGTCGCCGAGCAGATGCTCGATCTTGTCGGGCTGATAACTCAGCGAAAGCGTAATATCTTTGATTCCGGCGCGGCGTAAAATCTCGATCTGATAAAGCAAAAATGGTTTGTTCAAAACCGGAACGATCGGCTTCGGCGTATAGACCGTCAAAGGTCGCAGGCGCGTTCCTTTTCCGCCCGCTAAAATAAGTGCTTGCATAAAAATACGGTAAAAATCAAAACAGTCAGCGTATCTTTAGACTAAGAAAAGCGCGGCGAAAAATCAAAGCCGAACGATGAGTGAAAAATTTTGATTAAAAAATCACAAAAATTGTTAAATTTCATTGACACTTTTTGTTGTAACGTGATAACTTAAAAAGTGCAGGTTAGTATG
>DAITPE010000428.1:0-5204 GCA_036833775.1 Pyrinomonadaceae bacterium
TCTAGAAATGTTTTTTAGAACTCTAGAAATCATTTTTAGAACTCTAGAAATCATTTTTAGAACTCTAAAAAGCTTCGTTAGCGTTCTAGAAGTGTTCGTTAGAGTTCTAAAAATGTTCGTTAGAGTTCTAAAAATGTTGCTTAGAACTCTAAAAAATGTTTCGAGAAACATCTCGAAAACAAAATAATCATTCCAAACTGCGCTGTAAACGGTCGCGTTTGTTTGCTGTGACGTTGGAAGTTTTCGTAGAATCATCAAAAGAATAGACAATGGAATATCTAACCTCAACCTTAACGATCTCGATTACAGTTTTCCTTATTTCGTTTATCATTTTGTGGATCGGCAAAGGAAAAGGAAACGGCAGAGTCGTTTTTTTTGCATTCTTTCCGTTATTGTTCGCGCTCGCAGTTTTCGTCTTCGACGCTTTCAGATACCGCTACACGCCTGCCGATTATACGCAAAAACACATCGAAATCAGCAAATGCCGATACATTCAGCCGGCATATAAACAAATCGTTTTGCACGACCTCGAAATCATCGCGCAGGACGGCGCATATTACGGAATGAGCCGCGCAATGCTGTGGCGTTCGGGTTCGGAAAAAGAGTTAGCCGCGAAAGTTTGCGGGCAAAAACAATTCGACGTATGGCTCAACCCCGAAAACGAAATCACGGGCATCAAAAACGAAAACATCGACATTCCGCTCGAAACTGGAATAATCGTCGATAACAGCAAACACGATTTTATAATGTTCGGCTACATTTTCGGCGGTTTAGGTTTATGTTTATTAATCCTCGCGGTAATCTGCACTTGGTTCGGTATCAAGATAGAAACAAATTGGCGCAAAATTTAAATCAATTCATTTTGCCAAGAAAAAAGGCTTCGTCCAAGTTTGAACGAAGCCTTTTATTAATTTGGAATTTGAAATCTGAAATCTTGAATCTCAGATTACATTCCCATTCCCATGCCGCCCATGCCGCCGGGCATTCCGCCTGCGTGGTCGTCTTTTTCGGGAACGTCGGCGATCATTGCTTCGGTCGTGAGCATCAAGCCCGCGATCGATGCCGCGTTTTGCAGAGCCGTTCTGGTAACTTTCGCAGGATCGATAACGCCTGCGGCAACCAAATCTTCAAAAACTTCCGTTGCGGCGTTGAAACCGAACGATTCGTTGTCGTCTGCTTTGATCTTTTCGACGATGACCGCGCCTTCTTTGCCCGCGTTTCCGGCAATCTGACGAAGCGGTTCTTCGATCGCGCGTTTGATGATGTTGACACCGATCTGCTCGTCGCTGTCGCCTTCGACCGTGAATCCGTCGAGAACTTTCGACGCACGAACGAGCGTGACGCCGCCGCCCGGTACGATGCCTTCTTCGACGGCAGCGCGGGTTGCGTGCATTGCATCTTCAACGCGTGCTTTCTTTTCCTTCATTTCGGTTTCGGTCGCCGCGCCGACTTTGATCACAGCAACGCCGCCGACCAATTTCGCAAGACGTTCCTGCAATTTTTCACGGTCGTAATCCGAAGAAGTTTCTTCCATTTGATTGCGGATCGTTTTGACGCGTCCTTCAACCGCCGCGCCGTCGCCTGCACCGTCAACGATCGTCGTGTTGTCTTTGTCGATCGAAACGGTTTTTGCACGTCCCAAATCTTCGATCGTGATCGTTTCGAGCTTGATGCCCAAATCTTCCGAAATAACTTTGCCGCCCGTCAAAACCGCAATGTCTTCGAGCATCGCTTTACGGCGATCGCCGAATCCAGGAGCTTTGACAGCCGCGACGTTCAAGGTGCCGCGCAGTTTGTTGACGACGAGTGTTGC
The DNA here is from genome assembly GCA_036833775.1 of Pyrinomonadaceae bacterium. Classification (GTDB taxonomy): domain Bacteria; phylum Acidobacteriota; class Blastocatellia; order Pyrinomonadales; family Pyrinomonadaceae; genus JAJQRF01. Next base: position 1,814 of record DAITPE010000428.1, read on the forward strand.
CAACGCTTCGCCTTCGACGTCTTCAGCGATGATGAGCAAAGGACGTCCCATTTTCGCAACTTGTTCCAAAATCGGAAGCAGATCGCGCATATTCGAAATTTTCTTTTCGTTGATGAGAATCATCGGCTCATCGAGAACGGCTTCCATTCTGTCGGGATCGGTCACGAAATACGGTGACAAATATCCGCGATCGAACTGCATACCGTCAACGACTTCCAAGGTCGTGTCCATCGTTTTCGATTCTTCAACGGTAATTACGCCGTCTTTGCCGACTTTGCTCATTGCTTCAGCGATGATTTCGCCGATCTTTTTGTCGCCGTTTGCCGAAACCGTTCCGACCTGACCGATCGCGTCGCCCGAAACAGGTTTTGCAAGGCGGTGAATTTCTTCGACGACAACCGAAACAGCTTGGTCGATACCGCGTTTCAGAGCCATCGGGTTTGCACCCGCAGCAACCGTGCGAACGCCTTCTTTGAAGATCGCTTGCGCCAAAACGGTCGCGGTCGTCGTGCCGTCACCGGCAACGTCCGAAGTTTTCGAAGCAACTTCGCGAACCATTTGTGCGCCCATATTTTCGAGCGAATCTTTCAATTCGATCTCTTTCGCAACCGTCACGCCGTCTTTCGTGATCGTCGGCGAACCGAATTTTTTATCAATAACAACATTGCGTCCTTTCGGTCCCAACGTAACTTTTACCGCATCAGCAAGCTGATTTACGCCGCGCAAAATCGCCGAGCGTGACTCTTCACCATGAACTACTTGTTTTGCCATAATCTTTTTATAAACTCCTTTCTAAAAATTTGTTCGTCCTTTGTTATTTGTCCTTTGTTCTTCGCAAATAATTAAAATTTTTCAGCAATTGACGACGGACAACGAACAAAGAACTAATCACTAATTAGCATTTGCTCCGGCGCGTTCGATGATTCCAAGGATTTCGTCCTCGCGCATAATCAATAACTCTTCGCCGTCGATCTTGATTTCCGAACCGCTGTATTTACCGAACAAAACGCGGTCGCCTTCTTTCACGTCCAATGACTGACGTTCGCCGTTTTCTTTATATTTTCCGGCTCCGGCAGCGACGACAACGCCTTCTTGCGGTTTTTCTTTCGCCGAATCGGGAATGAAAAGTCCGCCTGCGGTCTGATTGCTTGATTCGTCCAAACGACGAACGATAACTCTATCGTGTAATGGTTTGATTGTTGTTGCCATTTATTTTTTACTCCTTTTGATATTGATAAAAATTTAGGATAATAACGCGGACAGACAGTTGAAAAATGAATTTCTGGCACTCTCTCTCCGAAAGTGCTAGTTTATGCAAACAAAGTTTAACTGTCAAGTGTGCCGAATATATTTTAGAAAATCTGATAACAACATTATCAAGTTTGTATGAATTTATCCGAAATCAATATTTATCCCGTTAAATCTTTAAAAGGAATTTCGCTCGAAAACGCACTGGTCGAAGAAAAAGGTTTGCAATTTGATCGGCGTTGGATGCTCGTCGATGAAAAAAATCAGTTTTTGACACAGCGCGAATTTCCGAAAATGGCTCTAATCGAAGTTTCCGTAAATCTCGAAACGCTTTCGTTTTCAGCAGACGGGAAAAATTTGGAAGTCGAGTTTGATAAAACTATTGAAAAAACGGCGAGCGCGAAAGTTTGGAGCAGTCGTGTGAAATCGAATGTTTATGAAGATAATATAAACGATTGGTTTTCAAATGTTTTGGAAACAAAATGCAAGCTGGTCGTGATGCCGCAAAATGCAAAACGTGCCGTCGAGCCTTTTTATGCAGTCAGAAAATTTAAAGATACGGTCAGTTTTGCAGACGCTTTTCCTTTTCTGTTGATCGGTGAAAGTTCGTTGAAAGATTTGAATGAAAAACTCGAAAATCCGGTGCCGATGAATCGTTTTCGTCCGAATTTGGTCGTTTCGGGTTCGGAAGCGTTTGCGGAAGATACTTGGAAAAAAATCAGGATCGGTGAAACGATTTTTCACGTTCAGAAACCTTGTGCGCGCTGTGTAATGACGACGATCGATCAGCAAACCGCTGTAAAAGACGGCAAAGAACCTTTGAAAACTCTGGCAAAATACCGCACGAAAAACGGGAAGGTTTTGTTCGGTCAAAATCTGATTGCCGAAAAAGCGGGAAGTTTTGTAAAGATCGGCGATGAAGTGGAAATTCTCGAAACCAAAAATTAGCGCGAACGCCTTGAAATCAAGCGTTTGGCGGTTTTCGGCGTTTCTTGATAAGTCGAAACGCGTTTGGAAAGCGTGTTTCGATGAATGCCGAGCGCATTTGCGGTTTTCGACAAATGATCGTTGTGACGCTCCAAAGCCTTTTGAATGTATAGCTTTTCAAATTCCGTCATCGCTTCATTAAGAAAAATCCGCCCGTCGAGCATTTCCTCGATCAACAATTCCATTCGTGTCCGTAGCTGCATATTCGAATTTAAAAAAGTTCTTTTCCTGTCAATAATTTATAAGCCGACAAATATCTTTCGGTCGTTGCGTCGGCAATGTTTTCGGGTAACGCAGGGGCAGGCGGTTGTTTGTTCCAATCGAGCGTTTCGAGATATTCGCGCACGAATTGTTTGTCGAAAGACGGCTGGGCTTTGCCCGGAGCGTAATTTTCGACAGACCAAAAACGCGACGAATCGGGAGTTAAAACTTCGTCAATCAATAAAATTTCGCCGTTTTCATCCAAACCGAATTCGAATTTCGTGTCGGCAATAATAATTCCGCGCGACAAAGCGTATTCGGCAGCGGAATTGTAAATATTCATCGATAGAGTTTTGAGTTTGGCGGCGTTTTCTGCGCCTAAAATGTCTATGAATGTAGCTTCATCGATATTTTCGTCGTGACCTTTTTCGGCTTTCGTCGCGGGCGTGAAAAGCGGTTCGGGCAATTTTTCGCATTGCCGCAAATTTTCGGGCAATTTGTGACCGCAAACTTCGCCCGTTGCCAGATAATCTTTCCAGCCCGAACCTTCTAAATATCCGCGAACGATGCATTCGACCGGAAAAACTTTCGTCTTTTTGACGAGCATCGAACGATCTTTCAGTTCTTCGTTTTGCCGAACGATTTCAGGCATTTCATTGAAATGTGCCGTGATTAAGTGATTTTTCGTGACATTTTTCAAATGGTCAAACCAAAATTCTGAAAGCGCAGTTAAAATTTTACCTTTATTTTTGATCGGCGTCGGCAAAACGCAGTCGAAAGCCGAAAGGCGATCGGTCGCAACTAACAATAATTGATTGTCGCTAACCTGATAAACGTCGCGCACTTTACCGCGATGAATGAGTGGCAAACCTTCGATTTTTGTTTCCGAAACCGTTAAAACACCAGTCATAATTTGTCGTTTGGAAAATAGTTTTGAATGACTAACTTTATTATG
>DAITPE010000429.1:0-5188 GCA_036833775.1 Pyrinomonadaceae bacterium
AATGAATCTTGAATCTTGAATCTTGAATCTTAATTAAATGCAGAATTGTCACGTTTGCGATAGCAAATTGAATACTTTTTTACCCGAACTGAAAGACGTGCAGACGGGCGATCGGTTTTCGCTACTCGTCTGCGAAAATTGCGGGCTTGGGCAAACATATTCTTCGCCCGAAAATCTCGCGCCTTATTACGCCGATTATCACGGCAAACGTCACGGTTTTACGACCGATTATTGCGCTTGGCGGCGGATTCGCTGGGTTGAGAAAAATTTTCGCGGGGATGTGAAAGGGAAAAAGATTCTCGACATCGGCTGCGGCGACGGTTCGTTTTTGGAAGCGGCAAAACGGCGCGGCTGGCAAACGATCGGAACGGAAATGAACACGGAAAAATTCCGCGATTCGGATTTGGAAGTTTTCACGGACATCGAAGAATTAAAGGAAACACACGCGCCCGAATCGTTTGACGCGGTGACGATGTGGCATACGCTCGAACATTTCAAAAATCCGCGCAAAACGATCAAAAAAGCGTTCGAGATGCTCAAAAAAGACGGTGTTCTATTAATTGCCGTTCCGAATTACGGCGGTTTTCAGGCGCAGATGTTTCAGCAAAATTGGCTGCATCTGGACGTTCCGCGCCATCTTTTTCACTTTAATTTCACGTCGCTCGAAACGCTTTTGAAACAGATTGGTTTGAAAATAAAATGGCATCGCCATCAGGAATTCGAATACGATCTTTTGGGCTGGTCGCAAAGCGCACTGAACGCGATGTTTTCAACGCCGAACGTCTTTTTCAGATCGCTCGCCGCGCAGACGAACGGCATCAGTTCAAAGGAAATTGCGCTCAATTATTTTTTCGGAGCAGCGTTTTCCGCGCTCGCACTGCCCGCCGTTCCGCTTTCGGCATTAATGAAAAAAGGCGGAACTTTAGTTTTTTGTGCAACAAAAAACTAAATTACTAATTACGAATTTATGTGAAACAAGAGAAGAAAACTAAAGGTAGTTTTTTGAGTTTTTCTTTGCGAACTTTGCGCCTTTGCGTGAAAAATCTGTTTTTAACCGAAAAACGTATGATTCAATCGAAATCTTGCACGCAAAGGCGCAAAGTTCGCAAAGTTTTATTTCTATTATTGATTCGGATGAATTGATTTTATTCGTAAATTTGCAGACAATATCGCAGAAACCTGATTCAATTTTTAGAAATCTGAAATTCGTAATTTGAAATTCGTAATTCGCAATTGTTCTTATGTTAAACGGTCAAAAAATCATTGTTGTAATGCCCGCGTATAATGCGGAAAAAACGCTCGTTCAAACTGTTTCGGAAATTCCGCGCGATATTGTCGATGAAATATTTCTGGTTGACGATGCCAGCTCGGACGAAACCGTCAAAGTTGCCGCCGAAATGGATTTGACCGTTTTTCAGCACACGAAAAACTACGGTTACGGCAGAAATCAAAAGACCTGTTACCGCGAAGCTTTGAAACACGGCGCAGACATCGTTGTGATGGTGCATCCCGATTATCAATATTCGCCGAATCTGATCGTGCCGATGGCGGGAATGATCGCGTATGGCGAATACGATGTCGTGATGGGTTCGCGCATTCTGGGCAAAGGCGCGCTCGTCGGCGGAATGCCGCTTTACAAATACGTCGCAAACAGATTTTTGACGCTCGCGCAAAATCTTTTGATCGGTCAAAAACTCAGCGAATATCACACCGGATTTCGTGCGTTCAAACGCGAAGTTTTAGAAAATCTGCCGCTCGATGAAAACTCCGACGACTTCGTTTTCGACAACGAAATGATTACGCAAGCCGCGTTTTTCGGATTCCGCATCGGCGAACTTTCCTGCCCGACGCGCTATTTTACCGAAGCTTCGTCGATCAATTTCAAACGTTCGGTGAAATACGGTTTCGGCGTTTTGGGAACTTCGCTGAAATATAGAATGCACCGGATGAGTTTATTGAAATCGAATCTTTTCCGCGCCCGCGAAGAAAAACTCGTGCCGGATTATTACCGCGAAATTCAAAAAAAAACCGTTAAAAACTTTTAGAAACGCCAATTTTTAATGTCCGAAAACAAATCTAACTTTTTTCAAGCAAACCGTCAGTTGATCGTTTACTCGATGCTTTTCGTGTTGGTAATGGTCATTTATTTCCAAGCGATCGGCTTCAAATTCATCAATCTCGACGACAATCTATACATTTTCAATAATCTCATCGCGCTCAGCGGTTTGAATAAAGCCTCGGTAAAATGGGCGTTCACCGAATTTTACGCGGCAAACTGGCATCCGATCACTTGGATTTCGCATTTTATCGATGTCGAACTTTACGGACAAAATCCGGGCGGACATCACGCTACGAACATCGTTTTTCATCTGCTGAATTCGATCCTCGCTTTTACCGTTTTCAAAAAGATGACGAAAAGCTTCTGGAAAAGCGCGATCGTCGCCGCACTTTTCGCCGTTCACCCGACACACGTCGAATCCGTCGCGTGGGTTGCGGAACGAAAAGACGTGCTTTCGACGATGTTCTGGCTGCTTTCGATGTTCGTCTATCTGAAATACGCGGAAAGCCGGGAAGATGAAAAAGTAGGACGAAGTGACGGCGCGACGGAGCGACGAAGCGATGACGAGAATGATGAAAGTCAAATTGAAAGTGAATCAGTCGCGCCGTCGCGCCGTCGCTTCGTCTCATCGCCGCTTTTTCTTCTGTTATCTTTATCTATCGTCTTCGCGCTCGGTTTGATGTCGAAACCGATGCTCGTAACATTGCCGTTCGTTTTTCTGCTAATGGATTTTTGGGCGTTGGAACGCTTGAAAACGCTGAAAGATTTGCCGTTTTTGATCGTCGAAAAGATTCCGCTTTTCATTTTGACGGCGATTTCTTCGTATGTAACTTATATTGCACAACATTCGGCGGGTTCGGTCGAATCGCTCGATTATCTGCCGCTTTCGATACGTGTCATCAACACTTTTTATTCTTACGCTTCATATACGGGAATGCTTTTTTATCCTGTAAATTTGGGAGTTTGGTACCCGTATAACCGCGATTTTTCGACTTTTCAAATCGCAATGGCGATCGGATTTTTCGTGTTAATGACCGCACTTTGTTTGTGGCAGATGCGTTCGCGGAAATATCTTTTGATGGGTTGGCTCTGGTTTCTCGGAACGCTCGTTCCCGTGATCGGACTCGTGCAAGTCGGCGCACAACCGCTTGCCGATCGCTACACATGCATTCCTTTTTTCGGACTTTTTATTATGCTCGTTTGGGGCGTGAGCGATCTTTTTGAGTATTTCGGAATTGATAAAAAATTCTATCTCGCTTTATTCGCCGTTTTTATCGTCATCTTAACTGTCATTGCCGCCAAGCAAACTTCGTATTGGCAAGACAACGAAATTCTATACAAACACACGCTTGCCGTGACGAAAAAGAATTTTCTGATCGCGCATAATCTTTGTCATCATTTGACCTTTGAAGAACGAATGGACGAAGCCGAACCTTTCTGCCGTCAAGCGATCGAAGACAACGCGACTTATTTTGAAGCTTACAATACTTACGGAATCTTGAAATTAAAGCAAAAGGATTTTGTCGAAGCCGAAAAGAATTTCAAAGAATGTCTGCGTTTAGAACCGAATTATGCATTGGCGTATTCAAATCTGGCGGTTGCGCAGATAATGCAGGACAAACCCGAAGAAGCCGAGCAAAGTCTGCAAAAAGCGGCAACTTTGCCGAGCAGTATTTCGCCCGAAATCTTTGCCAATGTTTTGAGAGATTTGGCGGCTTCGTATGCGAAAAAGGACAATTTTGAAAAAACGGTTGAAAATTTGATCCGGCTTTTGAATTTAACGCCGAACAATACCGATGAACGAACGAAACTTGCGCTCGCCCTTTTCACCTTAAAACGCTACGACGAAGCCTTGACGCAAGCCGATGAAGTTATCCGTCAAAAGCCCGATCAAGCCGAAATTTACAACATCAAAGGGCTAATCTTGATGCAGAAAAATCAAAAGACGCAAGCCGCCGAGCAATTTCAAAAAGCAATCCAATTGAAACCCGATTTTCCCGAAGCACAAATGAATTTGATCAAAGCAAAAGATAAATAAAAAGAGGAAAAAATTAAAATGAAACGACGCGAATTTATCGAACTCGGCGCAGTTGCCGGAACTGCCGTTTTGCTTGGAAACGGCGAAAAAACATTTGCACAAACTGCCGTGAAAAGTTTTGAACTCGACGAAATGACGGTCAGCGATCTGCAGGAAGCGATGCGGACGGGAAAAATGACGGCGAAGGATATTACGCAAAAATATCTCGACCGCATTCGTGAGATCGATCCGAAAATAAATTCCGTCGTCGAAACCAATCCCGACGCGCTTTCGATCGCCGAACAGCTCGACAAAGAACGCAAAAGCGGAAAAATACGTTCAAATCTGCACGGCATTCCGGTTTTATTGAAAGACAACATCGACACGGCTGACAAAATGCGGACGACTGCGGGAAGTCTTGCGCTTTTAGACGCGCCGACACCCAAACAGGACGCGTTTCTCGTTCAGCAATTACGCAAAGCCGGCGCGGTGATTCTTGGTAAAACGAATTTGAGCGAATGGGCGAATTTTCGTTCGGATAATTCTTCGAGCGGCTGGTCGGGACGCGGCGGGCAAACGCATAATCCGTATATTTTAGACCGCAATCCGTGCGGTTCTTCGTCGGGTTCGGGCGCGGCGATCGCGGCAAATCTTGCGGCAGTGGCGATCGGAACGGAAACCGACGGTTCGATCGTTTGTCCTTCTTCGATCAACGGAATCGTCGGCATCAAACCGACTCTTGGATTGGTTTCGCGTTCGGGCGTGATCCCGATCGCGCACAGCCAAGACACCGCCGGACCGATGTGCCGAACGGTCGCAGATGCGGCAGCCGTTTTGAGTGCGCTCGTCGGCGTCGATAAAACCGACGCGATCACATCGCAGGCGACGAAAGGCGAAAAAGATTACACGAAATTTTTGCTCAAGGACGGATTGAAAGGAATGAAGATCGGTGTGATGCGGCAATATTTCGGACGCAATCCGCGCCTCGATGCTTTTATGGAAAAGCAGTTGAAGGTTTTGAAGGATAACGGCGCGACGCTCGTTGACGTTAATTTCTCGACGCTTTCAAAATTCGGCGACGCGGAAAGCGAAGTTTTATATTACGAATTTAA
>DAITPE010000430.1:0-5181 GCA_036833775.1 Pyrinomonadaceae bacterium
CGGTTTGCGTAGAAAACGAAATTGTTTGACGAAAGATCGAAAAGTTTTGCCGACAAATCTTTTGCCGATACGTTTTGCGTTTGAAAGACCGTTTGATTTTCCTTGTTTGAAATAGCGACGTTGAAATCGGCGTTCGTGCCTTCGGAGAAATATTTTTTATTCAGATCGGGCAAAATTCGTTCTTTGATGACGTTCGCGTTCAATTCGACGATCAAAACGCCGAGCTTTTTCGGCAGCGGCAACGGTTCGCTTTGTCTGACATTATCTTCGATCGTTTTTGTTCTGATCAGAATTTTGTCAACGCGCGTTTCGCTTTCGTGGATCGGCATCAAAAGCGCGGGAATTTCGATCGCAACCGGCTGGAGAATTCCTTCGGGCGTTAAATTCGTTTTCAAACTATCGAGTTCGTTCGGCAACGCGGCGTTTTCAAAAGTTTTCGTGTTTTGATCGTATTTCAAAACGCTTTGCGCTTCGTCAAACTGCACGAAATAGAAATCTTTAATTAATTCTTTGTAGGCAGTATTTTCCTGCCAGAATTTGTAGCGTTCGGTGAATTCGTTATAGTTTTTCGTCTTCCAATCTTCGCTTTTGAGTTGAAAATTGAAATACGCGCCTTGAATTTCGCGGTTGAAATCGTCGGCGAAGTTTTTCGTGTCGGCATCCAAACGTCTTTGCATTTGTTCGCGTTCGCTCGCGGAAATTTGTCCGAGCCAGCGGTATTGCAGAAACGCCAGCACGCTCAAAAGCGCGATCAAAGCACAGACCAGAAAAATCGGAAGGCGGGATTTGTTCATAGTTACCGGTTAATTGCCTTTTCTTTTAACCAATCCAATTATTAACGAATAAACACACAATTAACAACGAACAACTGACAACTGACTAAGAACGAATGAAGATTTTACATTCTTTACAATTTCTTTGCGTCTTCTTAACCATTCGTTGTAAAATCCCTGCGATACTTCAAACTGTCAATTACGACAATTCTAATATTTTGGAGATAAAAATGAAGAGATTTACAGTTTCGATATTATTCGCAGTCGTTTTTTTTATGGGTTTGGGCAGTCTGTTGCAAAAATCGCAGGCTACTATGAAATCTGACGAGCGCGCTTTGACGCTTATTCGTCAGGCGCGTGAAGCGATCGGCGGCGAGGCGAACATCAACAATGTCCGCAGTCTTTCGATCAAAGGCAATCTGACGAAAAATTTTGAGATGGAAGGCGTTGCCAATACGGAAACGGGCGAAGTCGAGATCAATATGCAGTTGCCGAATCAATTGAGCAAGAGCGTCAGCATCAAACGCCAAGGCGGAAGCGGCGAAGGACAACAGATTCTTGAAAAGAACGTCGATGTCGTCGTCGTCAGAAAAGGCGAACCGATCGAAGTGCAGTCTGATCTTAAACAAACCGGCGGCGAAACGGAAGGCAAAGTTTTCATCGTGAAGAAAGACGGCGCGGGCGAAAACGTCGTCGTTACACCGAACACTGTCGTCGAAGGCAAAAAGATCGTCGTTTCAAAAACGGGCGACGGCAATGCGACCTTTGTGACCGAAGACGGCAAAAAGATCATCGTTAATAAAGACATTCGCGTGGCACAAGGCGAAGGAATGCCGCGCCAGAACGAACTTTTCCGCACGACTCTCGGACTGCTTTTGACCGCGCCCGAAGGCGTTGACGTGAGCTATACTTACGGCGGCGACGCGAGCGTTGACGGTAATTCGTGCGATGTCGTGATCGCGCAAACGGGCGGCGCGTCATACAAACTTTTCCTCGATAAATCGACTCATTTGCCGCGTATGCTCAGCTATCAAGGCGTGAAACCGTTGGTTTTCAAATTCAAAAAAGCGGAAGGCGCATCTGTCGAAGAAGTCAAAGACGTTAAAGTTATGACGACTGCGGCGGTCACGGCAGATACGGCGGAATTTCAAGTTAAATTCTCCGATTACCGCAGCGTCAACGGCGTTCAGCTTCCCTATCGCTGGGAACAGACGGTTGCAGGCAAGGCTGACGAAACGGTTGACGTTGTTTCGTATGAAGTAAATCCTGCAAATATCGCCGATAAATTCGTAAAAGAAGGGCATCAAATTTTTATCAGAACTAAAAAGCCTGAATAGACGTATAAGAAATGTCGCGCGGATTTTTACAAATTTATTATCTTCGGTAAAACGCCGCGCGGCACGCATTAATATTTGTTCCAAAGCAATTATATGGAGTTCGTTCACCTGAACTCCTTTTTTTATTAATTCGAGAGCAAGCTTTTTAATTGGAGCGCAGGCATCCCTGCCTGCCGTGAGCGTTCGCGCTGAAAGCAAGAATGTTCACGCTTCGTTGGTTATTTTAAAGTTTGAATCGCTAAACGTCGCGCCGTTTTTCGCAAAGCCTTAAACGTCGGTCAGGCAGGGATGCCTGCGCTCCAATTACTTTTTATTTACTTTGATTGTGAAATGTTTTGATGCCGCTTGCGATTGCTTAAGCGTAAAATCGAATTGCTTCAGTTTTTAATGGCTTTGCGTGACTGAATGATTACTTTGCTTCATTACACAATTGCTTTGCGCCGTTGTTCAAGTCCTTTGCTCCACTGCACGACACCTTTGCTCCATTGTTTAATCGCTTTGCTCCACTGCACGAGAGCTTTGCTCCACTGCACGATGGCTTTGCTCCACTGCACGATGGCTTTGCGCGTCTGCACGATGGCTTTGCTTCACTGTATCAGACCTTTGCGCCTCTGTATGATAGCTTTGCTCCACTGCACGAGAGCTTTGCGCGTGTGTAAGATAGCTTTGCTTCATTGTAAAATGCCTTTGCTTCACTCGAAAATACGTTTGTTTCGCTTGAATTATCAAACCATCGAAGCCAAAACGGCTCTGATCTCGCCGTATGAATAATCTTCGCCGAGGTATTCTTTGATTGGATAAAGCGCGTTCGATTCGCCGAATTTTACGATCGCATCGCGGATTTCGGAAATCTTTTCGTCGGGCAAAAGTTCCTCTAATTCGACTTCGCCCGTCGGAATGAAACGAATTAAATGCATTTCGACGGTGTTCGGCGAGATTCCGCGCCGACGCGCAACTTCTTCGACCGAATAGCCGTCGTTAAAGAGCTTGAGCGAGATCGTATAGGTGTCGTCGCCGTTCGTGTCGCGCTTCGTGCGTTTTTTAGGTTCGCGTTTGACGGCTTTTAGGTCGATGCGCGTTTCGAGATTGTTCGTTTCGCAATAACTTCTGATCTCGTAAAGAAAGTCGCCGCCGTATTTTTCAAGCTTGAGATCGCCGACACCGGAGATTTTCAGCATATCGGACGTGTTCAGCGGCAAGTAAGAAGCCATTTCGACGAGCGTCGCGTCGGAAAAAATGACGTAAGGCGGCACATTTTCGGCAACCGCGAAATTCGTCCGCAGACGTTTGAGTTCGTCGAACAAAGTTTTGATATAAGGCGGCGCGGCTTGCGATACGAGCGATTGTTTTTTCTCTTCTTTTTCCGAAACCTTGAAAAGTTCGACCTTCGTCTTCCCTTTCAAAACGTCTTCGCTCGTTTCCGTCAAAACGATCACGGGAAATTGCCCGTCCGTTTGCGCTAAGAATCCTTGATTGATGATGTCGCGGAAATATTCGAACCATTCTTCTTTGGAAATATCCGCGCCGACACCGTAGGTTTTCAAGTTTTTGTGCGAATCCCAAATCTTCTGCGATTTCGAGCCGCGCAGGAAATCGACGAGATAACTCAAACCCATTTTTTGATTCGTCCGCGCCACCGCGCTCAAAGCCTTTTGCGCGATGATTGTTCCGTCGAATTTCTCGAAAGTTTTGCCGCAGTTGTCGCAGTTTCCGCAATCTTCGTCGAGCGTTTCGGAGAAATATTTCAGCAAAAATCTGCGACGGCAAGATTTCAGGTCGCCGTATTCGCCCATTTGGTTGAGCTTTCGGAGCATTATCTCCGATTGCGATTTATTGCCTTCGACCTCGGCGAATCCTTTGAGTTTCTGCACGTCGCCCCAACTGAAAAACAATAATGCTTCCGATTCCAAACCGTCACGCCCGGCGCGTCCCGTTTCCTGATAATAACTTTCGATGTTTTTCGGCAGATCGGTATGAACGACGAAACGAACGTTCGATTTGTCGATTCCCATTCCGAATGCGATCGTCGCGACGATAATTTTAACGTCGTCTTTTAAGAATAATTCCTGATTTTTATCGCGTTCCGCCTTCGTCAAACCCGCGTGATAAGGAAGCGCATTGAAACCTTCGTCGCGCAGATCGGACGCGAGATTTTCAGCCGCCGCACGGCTCAGACAATAAACGATTCCGCTTTCGTCGCGTTTCGTTTCGAGATAATCGAGCAGCTTTGCATATGTGTTGCGCTTCGGTTCGACGCGGTAATTTATGTTTTCGCGGTTAAAGCTCGAAACGAATAATTCGTAGTTTTTCAACGTCAAACGCTCGATAATATCGCGGCGAACCAATTTATCCGCCGTCGCCGTGAGCGCGATCAAAGGCACGTTCGGAAAATGCGTTTTGAGTTTGCGAAGCTGCAAATATTCGGGACGAAAATCGTGTCCCCAACTCGAAATACAATGCGCTTCGTCGATCGCAAACAAAGATACGTTGATGTTTTTCAAAAACTCGATAAACTGATCGCCCGCCTGCAAAAGACGTTCGGGCGCGACGTATAAAAGCTTCAATTCGCCGTTTTTAACTTTCTGAAATACTTCGACCTGTTCGCGGTTCGTAAGCGTCGAATTCAAAAACGCCGCCGAAACGCCGTTATTTTTGAGCGCGTCAACCTGATCTTTCATCAGCGCAATCAGCGGAGAAACAACGAGCGTCAAACCGTCGAAAAGCAAAGCCGGAATCTGATAACAAAGCGATTTCCCGCCGCCCGTCGGCATCAGCACGACCGAATCTTTTTTCGCCAAAATACATTCGATCGCCGCTTCCTGATGCAGACGAAATTCGTCATAGCCAAACTGATGTTTGAGAATCTCTTTTGCTTTTGTGATGTTCATTAAATCTTTTTGCCCACGAAATACACAAAAGAAACGAAAAAAAGAAAAGAAAAATCAAATCATAAAGCAATTTCTTTGATCTGCTTTTCGTCTTTTGTATGTTTCGTCAGCTAATTTCTTTGCAACTATTTATTCCCACGAAATACACGAAAAATACGAGATTACGAAAAGAAAACTTAAACT
>DAITPE010000431.1:0-5179 GCA_036833775.1 Pyrinomonadaceae bacterium
AAACAGGCGGAAACGCGACCGCAAGGAAGCGTGTTACATTTTTCGATAAAATTATGCTGAAACGAATCATTTTTCAAACGTCAATAATTTTAATACTTTCCGTTGCCGCCTTTGCACAAACCGAAACTGTAAACGCGCCGAAAGAGCAAAATTCAACTGAACTTTACGTATTCTCGATCGCGCCGATCAAGGAACGATTCACACGCGGCGAAGACATCGAACTCAAAGTTTCGCTTCAAAATTACGATGGTCTGCTGATTATTTTACCGCTTGACCGATACAATGAATTCTCTTCTTACAAATTCATTGTAAAAGACGAAAAAGGCAAAGAAATCGCGCAGAAAACCGATGGATACCCAAGTATCGGAAGCGGTGTCGGCTACGAAATCAATTCACAGGAAAAATATGAATACACGCTAAATCTCAACAAAAGATACGATCTCGCCGCAGGTAAGTATAAATTATCCGCATTAACTGAAATTTACGTCAGATATGAAGCCAAAACACTGCGTCTGACATCGAACACCGTCGAATTTGAAATAGTAGAAAACGATCAGACGGAAACGCGACCGTAAAAAAGCGTGTTTCAATTTTAGAATCTTTTTCACGGCTCTGCCGTCTGATGTGCGGAAAAGCTCCGCTTTTCCGTCAATCGTGCCCAAAAATCAGAGGCTCTGCCTCGCCGCCGTCGGAATGAGGCACAGCCTCGAATCAAAAAAAACAAACTACGGAAAGGCTGAGCCTTTCCGCACATCGGCGGGCAAAGCCCGAAAAGAAATCGAAAGTTCGATTAACCGCTGTTTTTACTCTTTTTTTCAGTTTCCCGAAATTTTATTGACTTTAAATCAATATTTAAGCTATAAAACTTAAAATTTGTATAAATCCTAGAAACTTCATTGAGCAAACAAATGCAGAATCGAGAAGATCAATTATTGAAAGAATATTTGATGTTGCGTGATGAAATAAAAAGTGCTGATACTTTGAGATACCAAATTCTCGGCATTATGGTTACGGCAGTGAGCGCAATCCTTGTTGCCAGTTTTAACCAATCCGATTTTATTGCACGCTCACTTATTGCGTTATGTGCCTATATTATTACGATTCCGTCGTTTTCATTGTTGGTCGGAAATATGCGGCGGACATGGCGTATCACTACTTATATGCGTGTATTTCTAGAATCTAAGGATGCAATAGAATTTATCAGGTGGGAAACGCGGCTAAGTAAACAACGGGCAAATACTATTAATAAAAAAAGTTTGGCGAACTTTTCTTCACACATAATGAATTATGAATGGCTTTTAGTCACCTTGTTGAATTTATTAGCCGCCGTTGTTTCGATCGGTTCGATCGTCAACTTTTTTATAATTAACAGTCAATTATTGGATGTCATCGATTACCGATTTCCGATCAAAGTTTATTTTTTAATTGCTTTGATATTAGCAACTGTAATCTTGAATCTGTTTCTTTTGTTTTATAATTCGGCAAGACATAAATCCGCTGTACGAGACGGACAAGCAGAAAAAGATTTCTACAAATCTTGGGCTGAAATAAAAGCATCCGAAAAATAATAATTAAAAATTATCTGCTGCCGCTTAATTTGCTTGACAATATTTATGCTTGATTTTTATTCTTCCCGAAATTTTATTGACTTTCGCCAAAGGTTCGGGTTATAAATTCTGACATAATAATTTTTTTACCGAGCGCAATAATTTTAAGTTCTTTTACAATTCACGCGCCGAAAAATGTCTGAAAATAATACGTCCGCGCCAGCATCGGGCGATTGTGGCGGGTAAAACCGATCTGGCTCGGCAAAAGCCATTTACGGCGTGAAAAGTCTATTTATGCCGTGAAAATTCCATTTACGGCGTGAAAAGTTCATTTATGGCGTGAAAAGTTCATTTATGGCGTGAAAAGTTCATTTATAGTCAGAAAAAGCTATTTACGGTCGAAAAAATTCATTTACAGTTTTCAAATTGCCGATACACGAAATCATTACTCTTTAACTTAATTCTTTTTAAATCAACAACAAGGGAGATAATTAAATATATGAACGACAGGGAAAGAAGACTTTATGAAATGTTTCTGAGAGTCTTGACGTTTTTACAGGCAAATGCGGCGGATTTTGACAATATTCCCGCAGTTGCGGCGGTTGTAACGGTTTTGCTTGCCGAAACTCCGGTTCTCGGAAATCTCGGCGAAGTCAAAGTTACTGACACTTCCACCGCAAAGGATAAAACTATCTTTCGCGGCGATAACCGCGATGCAGTGCGCGATGCGATGCAGGATATTTCGGATATGTGGAAACCGATGGCGAAAAACTATCAGGGAGCATCGAATAGATTTGCAATGCCTCACGGAAGCGACCAATTATTGATCGATACGGCGCGGAGTTTTGTCGTCGAAGCAACGCCGCTCAGGGATGATTTTGTCGCGCGCGGGATGCCCGCGAATTTTATTGCCGATCTGACGGCGAAGATCGATGCTTTTGAGGATTCTATTTCGGAATCTTCGACCGCACGGATCGAACGCGTCGGGACGAATGCTTCGTTCAAACCGTCGCTCGATGCCTGCCGCGAAGCCGTTGCGGACGTTGATCCGATCGTCAAGATGGTTTACCGCGCAAACGCGCAAAAACGCGCCGAATGGCTCGTCGCCAGCCACGTCGAACGACGGTAAAACAAACTGGAGCGCAGGCATCTCTGCCTGCCGTGAGCGTTCACGCGCGAAGCGCAAGAATGCTCACAACTGTTAGTTACTTTAAAGTTTGAATCGCTAAACATTGCGCCGTTTTGCGCTTTGCTTAAACGGCGGGCAGGCAGGGATGCCTGCGCTCCAATTATTTAAACGGGAAAACGGATAGTGAAAAACCTTTTTACAGGTTATCAACTATCCGTTATCAACTATCCGTTATCCGTTATCTATTTATGGAGAAATTGAAAATGATCGGTGAAATACATTCGTCCGAGGAAAACATCAAAGATGCCAAATCTTTTCTCGAATTTCATTATCCTGAGGTCAAGGATTTTTCCAAACAGTTTTTGACGGTCGTCGCGGCGGTTTTGGCGGTGACGGTCACTTTTTCCGAAAAGATCGTCAATTTTACGACCGCGCCGACCTTGCCGAGAGTTTTGATGATGCTCGTCTGGTGCGGCGGCATTGTCGCTTTTATGTTCGGCGGCGCGGCGATCCTGTTCATTTACGACGCGGGCGCGCTCGCAAAGGCGACCGAAAAGGACGGGAAAATGTTCGGGTATTACACATTGCTCAGACGTTCCTACAATTGCCTTCTGATCGGCGGCGGCGTTTTTGTCGTTTCATTGATACTTTTGGTCGTCACGGGTTTGCTGAAAGCGTTTTGACGAAAAATATCCGACCGCGTTTGAAGATTCGTGAGTAAAACTTATTTGTGGCAAAATATAAAGAATGAGTTTGATTCTCGATAAATTTCACGAAGAATGCGGTATTTTCGGCATCTACGGACACGCGGAAGCTTCGACGCTGACGCAATTGGGACTTTTTGCGCTTCAGCATCGCGGGCAGGAAGCTTGCGGAATCGTTTCATCCGACGGCGAAGATTTACATCAATTCCGTTCGCAAGGTCTGGTCGCAGACGTTTTGGTCGAAGAAGAATTGCGGAAACTGACCGGAAATTCGGCGATCGGGCATACGCGCTATTCGACTGCCGGAAAGAATACGATCAAGGAAGTTCAGCCGTTTTCGGTGACTTGCCAACACGGGCAAATTGCCGTCTGCCATAACGGAAATTTACCTTTTGCCAACCAAAAACGCGCCGAACTCGAAAAAGCAGGCGCGATTTTTTCGTCAACTTCCGATACCGAAACTATTTTGCACTCAATTGCACGAACGCAGGCAAAAGATGTCATCGAAGCCGTTTCAAAAGTCTTAAAAGAAACCGAAGGCGCGTTTTCATTGCTATTTCTAACGCCGAAATGCTTGATCGCCGTCCGCGATCCGCGCGGATTTCGTCCGCTTGCGTTAGGAAAATTAAAAGATGCTTGGTGCGTTGCGTCGGAAACCTGCGCTTTCGATTTGATCGATGCGGAAACGGTGCGCGAGATCAAAGCGGGCGAAATGCTCGTGATCGACGAACACGGGCTTCATTCGTTTTTTCCCTTCGAGCAAAAAACGCTTTCCGTTTGTGCCTTTGAACACGTCTATTTTTCGCGTCCCGATTCGATCGTTTTCGGCAAATCCGTCAATCAATCGCGCCATAATATGGGCAAACAGCTTGCGCTCGAACATCCCGTGGATAATTCGGAAAACGATGCGTTGGTCGTTCCCGTTCCAGATTCGGGCGTCGCGGCGGCGGTCGGTTTTGCGCGTCAATCGGGCATCAATTTCCGCCACGCGATCATTCGCAATCATTACGTCGGGCGCACGTTTATCGAGCCTTCGCAGAACATCCGTTCGTTCGGCGTGCGTTTGAAACTGAATCCCGTGAAGGATTTAATTAACGGCAAGCGCATTATTTTGATCGACGATTCGATCGTGCGCGGCACGACCTCGAAAAAGATCGTCCAAATGGTGCGCGAAGCGGGCGCGAAGGAAGTCCATATGCGTATTTCCTGCCCGCCGACGATTTCGCCGTGTTATTATGGGGTTGACACGCCGCGCAAAGCCGATCTGATCGCGGCGCAGATGTCGGTCGAAGAAGTTTGCCGTTACATCGAAGCGGACAGTTTGGGTTATCTTTCGCTCGAAGGAATGCACAAAGCGTCGGGTTTGGAAGTAAATTCGACGTGCGCCGCTTGTTGGAACGGAAAATATCCGACGCTGATCGCCAACGGAAAACCGACGATCGCGCAGACAAACAGTTTTTGAAAAGCAAATACTGCCTGCGAAAGAAACAAAAAAAACGAAAATGTAATTAATTGAAATATTGTTACGTTTAATTATTAACTTTTCGTTCCTTTCGTTCTTTTCGCAGGCATAAAATAAAAAAATCAGGAGGAAATTAATGCGATTTAAATTAACAATCGTTGCCGTTTTGATGAGCGCATTGCTCGTCTTTGCGGCATGCCAAAATGCTGCTCCGCCCAAGATCGAAGTAGCGAAAACAAATACGAATACGGCGGCAAAGGTTGACGACCACGATGCCGCAGATAATGCTCCGCGCATTTCTTTCGCCGATGCGAAAAAAGATTTCGATGCCGGAAAC
>DAITPE010000432.1:0-5174 GCA_036833775.1 Pyrinomonadaceae bacterium
CGGCTACGGCGGGATCGGTCTGCGTTTTTATCCGCCGACGGCTTATTACGTTTTAGCTTTCGGAAAAATTTTAATGGGCGATTGGTTTACGGCAAGCTGTCTTGCGTTTCTTTTCTGGACGATTCTCGGCGGTTTCGGCGTGTATTTTCTCGCCCGCGAATTTGCCGACGAAAAATCAGCTTTTGTCGGCGCGGTTCTCTACCTTTTCGCGCCGTATCACGCCACCGAACTCTACGGCGCGTTTATGTATGCCGAATTTGCGGCGGCGGCGATCTTGCCGTTTTGCTTTCTTTTTCTCACGCGAATCATTAATAAAAACAATGTTTCCGACATTTTCGGTTTGGCGATTTCGATCGCCGCGCTAATTTTTACACATTTGCCGCTGTCGGTCATCGGAATTTTAAGTTTTGCGGTTTACACGCTGTTCGCGCTCAAAAAAGAAAACTTTTTCCGCCTTTCCGCCAAAGTTTCGCTCGGCGTTTTGCTCGCGCTCGCGGCAAGCTCGTTTCAATGGATCAAAGTTTTGACGGAAATGAAATGGCTCAATCACGCCTCGGAAAAATTTTCCGCCGCCGATTTTTACGATTACCGCGAAAACTTTCTGCTTTCGTTCAAATATCTCGCAGGCTTGGAAAACGACATTCATTCGATGTGGTTTTTCGATCTGTTATTGCTTTTCACGCTGATAATTGCGCTGCCGTTCGCCGTCGTCTTTTATAAAAATGCTTCGATTGAATTAAAAAATAAACTGAAAAGCGCGAAAGTTTTGGCGATTTTCACGTTTTTCATCTTCACGCCGTTGAGCATTTTACTGTGGAATTACATTTCCGTTCTGCAAAAAGTACAATTCCCTTGGCGATTTCTTTCGGTCTTTACGATCTGTGCGGTCGTTTTCGTAGCAAGCGGTTTTGAAATCGCGTTGAGTTTCGCCAAAACCAAACAACGCCCGATTTTTTTAATGCTCTGCGGCTGTCTATTCGTGGGCATCGCGTTTACATATTCGCAAGTCATCAAACAAGCTTTGTTCATTCCGCCGAATGAATTCGTAAAAACGACCGAAAATCTCGCATCCGCGCCGAATCACGAAGAATGGCTTTCGGTCTGGGCAAAAAAAGAAGCGGCGGAGATCGGCGGCAATGTTTTATCGGCGCGAAAGAACGAAATAAAGGAATGGAATTCGACGAAAAAAGTTTTCAAACTCGCGGAAGGAAAGGAAGAAACGGCAAGAATCGGTTTATTCTATTATCCGCATTGGCAGGCGGAAATAAACGGTCTGAAAGCGGAGATCAAACCAGCCGAAGACGGTGCGATGCTCGTCAAGATTCCGGCGCAGGAATCGATCGTCAAACTCGAATTCGTCGAACCGAAGATCGTTAAAATTTCAATTTACGTTTCAATTTTGAGTTGGATATTTTTAATTGCGGCTTTTTTACAGACAAGATTCAAATTTATATAAAAAATATGAGTTACATTATCGAGATCGAAAATTTGACCAAAGATTACGAAGTCGGCTTTTGGAAAAAGAAAAAAGTGCGTGCGCTCGACGGCTTGAATTTACAGGTCGAAGCCGGACAAATCTTTGGGTTCTTAGGCGGCAACGGCGCGGGAAAAACGACGACGATCAAGATTTTAATGAGCCTGATGTTTCCGACCGAAGGCAGTGCGAAGATTCTCGGACACGACATTTCCGACACGAAGATGCATTCGCGTATCGGCTATTGTCCCGAAAATCCGTATTTTTACGATTATCTGAAAGCAACGGAATTGATGAATTATTTCGGCGAACTTTTCGGTTTCGATTCGGCGACGCGCAAACGCAAAACCGCAGAATTACTGACAAAAGTCGGTTTGGACGAAAAAGATTGGAACAAACAGCTTCGTAAATTTTCCAAAGGAATGCTGCAACGCGTCGGTTTGGCGCAAAGTTTGATTAACGATCCCGAAATCGTTTTTTTAGATGAACCGATGTCGGGACTCGACCCGATCGGTCGGCGCGAAATCCGTGACCTTATCGCCGAACTTCGCGAAAAAGGAGTGACGGTTTTTATGTCAACGCACATTTTGTCCGACATCGAAGCACTTTGCGATAACGTCGCAATCTTGAACAAAGGAAAATTATCGGCGACGGGAAATTTAAACGAACTTTTACAACAAAGCGGTGAAAAGCAGATGTTTGAAATCAACGTCAAAGGCGTTTCGGCGGAGAGTTTAACAACAGAAATCGAAAAGATCGCAGGCGCAAACATCAGTTCAAAAGCAAACGGCGCAAATATTCAGGTTTCCGAGGAATCCGACATCGAAAAAGTTCTTCAATTGACGCGCGAAAAAGGCGGAAATCTCGTTTCGGTCCAACCCGTCAAACAGTCGCTCGAAGAACTTTTCGTGTCAAAAACAAATTAATTCGCGGTTCTGATCGCCGTCACTTTCCAACGAATATTTGCGCGGTCGTCTTCTTTGCTGAAACCGTCGAGCGTGAGCGTGATCGGAATCGTTTGCTTGGGTTCGAGCGTCGGTTGTTGCAGCGGAACGACTAAAACTCTTTTTTCTTTCAAAACTTCATTTTTTCTGGTGACAACGGCAACATTTACTTCCAATCCGTTAATTGTTTTGCTGCCTTTGTTATGGATTTTTCCGCTGATGCCCATCATAATCGTTCCGAAAACCGTCGGCGACTGAATCGTTTTATCCAGATCGGTTTCAATTAAAATATCTTTCGTAATTTCGGTAAATTCGGGCGTTCCTTCTAAAAACGAACCTTCGAGAATTTTTACTTTTTGTTCATCAAATGAAGGTTGGCGTGAAAGCAGAAATATTCCTGCCCCGATAACTAAAAATCCGATCACGATTGCAAGCAAAAATGTAGTATTGAATCCTTTCTTTTCCTTTTGTTTATCTTCGAATAATTCCATAGCGATATTTAGATGCCGATTTTTGTAAAAAGTTCCAATAGGTTATCATTTTACAGGAAAAGGATGAAGGATGAAGAATGAGGGATGAAGTTATTAATTTTTGTTTGTCGGACTTTTTAAACTGCCATTAATGAAACCTAAAATTGCTGCGGAAACTTTTAAGTCATCCTTTATCACTCATCCTTCAGCCCTTTTTGTCGAAGTCGCTTTGCCCATTCCGTTACGGCAAACTTTTACATACAAACTTCCCTTTGGACTTCGCGAAAACGTGAAACTCGGTGCGCGAATTTTAGTTCCTTTCGGTAAAAGACAACTTACGGGTTACGCCGTTGCGCTTCATTCGGAGCTTTCGGAGGAAATCGAAATCGAAGCGAATTCGATTAAAGAAGTCATTGAACTGATCGATGAAGAACCGTTAATTACTGAAGAAATTTTAAAATTAACGCAATGGACGGCGGATTATTACGCGTCGGTTTGGGGCGAAATGCTCAAGGCTTCTCTTCCGGCGGGAATAAATTCGACGGTCGAGCAAAGCGTTTCGATCACGGCAAAAGGACGCGACGAATTGATGACAATTTCGACCGCAAAATCTGCAAAAGTCCAGATTTTACAGAATCTTGCATCAAACGGCGAAACCTTCGTCAAAGAACTTGCAAATGTTTACGGAACTTCTGCCACGCAACGCGCGATTCGTGAATTGAGCGAAAAAGAATGGGTAAAAGTTCAAACGAAAACGATCTCGGCGCAAGTAAAACCGAAACGCCGCAAAGCCGTCAAAATTCTTTCGCCCGAAAATCACGACAATTCAAAACCGCTCAGCGAAATTCAGCATAAAGTCATCGAAACGCTTTTGGAAAACGACGGCGAAATGCTTTTTACGGAGCTTTTGGAAACTGCCGACATCGGCGCGTCTTCGATTCAAACGCTTGCAAAACGCGGATTTGTCGAGATTTATGTGCAGGAAGTTTTGCGCGATCCGCTCAAAGACGCGAAGATTCCCGACCGTTTGAATCTGACTTTGACGAGCGAACAAGAAACGGTTTTAAGCGAGATCGAAACGGCTTTGAAAACCGAAAAATACAAAGCTTTTCTGCTTCACGGCGTAACGGGCAGCGGAAAAACCGAAGTTTATATTCGTGCGATGAAAACTGCTTTGGAACGCGATAAATCGAGTTTGATGCTCGTGCCGGAAATTGCGCTCACGCCTGTTTTTTCGCGCCGGCTTCGTGCGGTTTTCGCAGATGAAGTCGCGATTCTGCATTCGAATCTTTCAAACGGCGAGCGTTTCGACGAATGGCGCAGAATCCGTCAGGGCAAAGCGCGAATCGTGATCGGAACGCGTTCGGCGGTTTTCGCGCCGCTTCAAAATATCGGGTTGATAATCGTTGACGAAGAACACGACGGTTCGTATCGTCAACACGAAATGCCTTTTTACAACGGTCGCGATGTCGCCGTCGTCCGCGCAAATTATGCCGATGCGGTCGTTGTTTTAGGTTCGGCAACACCCGCGCTCGAAACTTATCACAACGCGAAAAACGGCAAATATTCTTATCTGCAATTGCCGAACCGCGTCGGAAATCGTCCGCTTGCCAAAGCCGAAGTTGTTGATTTACGGGAAGTTTTCAAAATTCAGGGAAAAGATTCCGTTTTTTCCGCCGAGCTTGTTTCCGCGATCGAAGAAACGCACGAAAAAGGCGAACAATCGATAATTTTGCTGAATCGGCGCGGTTATTCGCAATTCGTTTTGTGCCGTTCGTGCGGCGAGAATATCCGCTGCAACAATTGCGACATCACGCTTACTTTTCACAAACGCGAAAATCGGCTCGTTTGTCATTACTGCAATCACCGAGAAAAAACGCCGCGATCGTGTCCGTCTTGCAAAAGTCAGCATTTGTTTTTCTTGGGTGAAGGAACCGAACAGATCGAAGATATTTTGAAGCGCAAATTTTCGCATTTGCGGATTGCGCGAATCGACCGCGATACGACGGCGCGGCGCAAAGAGATGGAAAAAGTTCTCGAAAAATTCAGCGAACACGAAATTGATATGCTCGTCGGCACGCAAATGCTCGCAAAAGGTCACGATTTTCCGAATGTCACGCTCGTCGGTGTGATTTCGGTTGACGCGGGTTTGGCTTTGCCCGATTTTCGTTCGGCGGAAAGAACTTTTCAGCTTTTAACGCAAGTTGCCGGACGCGCCGGACGCGGAAACTTACAAGGTCGCGTGATTATTCAAACATATTATCCCGAACATTACGCGATCAAACA
>DAITPE010000433.1:0-5174 GCA_036833775.1 Pyrinomonadaceae bacterium
TTAGAAAAAAAATCGGCGTTGTTTGGATAATTCAAACAACGCCGATTTTATTAACAAAACAAATTATTTATTTCTTTTTCTTACCATCTTCAGGGGCAATGTATGGTAAATCTTCCGCACGGCGGCGCGGAAGCGGATCGGTCGTACGGCGGCGCGGAATACTGGCATTGTTTCGTCTGTCAACACTTCCGACAGGCAATCCTTTTCCGTGAACTTCTTCGATCAAAATGCGGGTGATTTCCTGCGAAAGTGTGCGATGCTCCAAAGCCGCACGCCGTCTTAACGATTCTTTTAATTCATTCGGAACATATGCTCCGATAAATACACCTTTACGGTTTACCATTTTTTTATTTTCTCCTTGCAAATAAAGTCAGAATATCAATTTTGCCGGACAGTTCGAAACAAATCTGTAAGCCGAATTTTGTTTCCGCTGCAAAACGGAAGGCAATCATTCATCTAGACCATTTGTTACCAAACAGTTCGAGCGACCTACCCGAAAACGCCGTTTGCCGAGGCAAACATTTGGACGAGCAGCCCGAATGACGTTTCCCTATTTGGTCTTGCACCACGAGGAGTTTACCCAGCCGCGCTTGTTACCAAACGCGCCGGTGCGCTCTTACCGCACCATTTCACCCATCACCAAACACACTAAGTCTTTAAAAAACTAGTTCTTAAATATTTTGCTTAGTTGGGAGTTTGGCTGGTTTGTTTTCTGTTGCACTTGTCGTCGTTTTTTTCAAAACGCCCGGACGTTATCCGGCTCGCCGCTCTATGGTGTTCGGACTTTCCTCTTTTGTTGACAAAAGCGATTGCCCAATTTGTTCCGCTGTTCCGGCAAAATTATAATATCAAAAATTGTTAAACAATCAAATCTTGAATTAAAGATTTTTACATCCCGATTTCGATTGTATCGCCTGCTAATAAAACGGGATCGGGATTCTTTCCTTCTTTAATTAATTTCAAATTATACTCGAGCGGAACAAGTAAACCGTCGCCGTTCATTCTTCTCACGATCACTTTTTTCACGTTCGATTTCTTAAGACCGCCGGAAGCTAAAATCGCTTGTGTTAAAGTCAATCCGTCGTGAAAATCTTTCTGTCCGCCATCGACGATTTCTCCGCCGATATAATAAAAAGCGTTTGATTTGCCTGCACTCGTATTCAAGGTCGTTTTGTTGCCGGTAAATTCAACAATATCGCCCGAAAAAATCAAGATATTATCGGCATTTTTATCTTTAAGATCGATAGTTTCGATTTTCCCTTCGGCTCTTCGGATAACTGCATTTACGGCATTTGTCTGAACGATCGATTCGGCGCGAACTACGAATAATGGAATCGCTTCTCTCTGAATCTTTTTCTCGCCTGCGCGTTCGACCAAACCGATCACTGAGATCGAATGGCTTGAATAATCTCTAACCTTCACGCTGATCAGCGGATTTTCAAACAACTTTACTTTCTCTTTCAATAAATCTTCAATTTCATCCGTGGTCAGCCCGTTGACCTGAACCATTTCGCCTGCCAACGGATAATCGATCGTTCCGTCATTTAAGACCGTGTAATATGTGGATGATTTCGGCGCATTTTGCAGATTAATGAATAAAACATCTCCACTGCCGACCTTATAAATCTCGGTCGGCGCAATTGATGTCGAAACTGATTTTTTTGCAATTTCTAATGTTTTTTTTGCGATTGACGGCTTCGGCTCGGTATTTTCACTGATTGGAGCTTGCGATTGAGCTTCTTCGATATTTGAGCTTTTATTGTTTAAAGTGTCGCTTTTATTATTGCTTGAATCGGTATTCGTTCTCGTTTTCGGATTTTGCGAATAACGAAAATTCACCTTTTTCACTTGATTTTCCTCAACCTGAGCCAAAACACTCGTAGTCATAGCCAAAATCAAAGCAATCGAACTAATTGAAATTTTTCCAAGCAAAGTCTTTTTCATAACCAAATAATATTTCGCAAAAACTCGAATTCTTTGCTCAATTACGGATTTTTCAGGGTAATGAAAATATAAATCACAATTGTTCTTTGAGCAAGGATTTTCGATGCAAACAGGAACTTTTTGTTTGTCCCTGACTGTATATATGCTCAAAAACATTGGGATTTTAGTTTTTTAGGAAAATTAATTGCCGGAATATGATTTCAAGGTCGGAAAGATTTCGTTTTGAAATAGATGCGCCCAATTTTTTTGTATGTAATCCAAAGTTAATTTTTCAACTTCGTCCGAAGTTTTACAATTCTCGATCTCTTTTACTAATTTCGAGGCTTCTTCAAAAGCAATTCCGGTGATAATTTTTCGAACCCGTAAAATTGAATGTAAATTCATACTCAATTCTTTCGCGCCGAGACCAATCAAAATCGGGGCATAAAATGGCGAACCAGCCATTTCACCGCAAACAACCGCCGGAATATTGTGATTTTCAGCCGCCCTGATTATTATTTTCACCGCCTCGATAACCGCCGGATGCAATGTTCTGAACCAATCTGCGACGGCTTCGTTATCACGATCTACAGCCAATAAATATTGAACCAGATCATTTGTTCCCAAACATAAAAAATCGACTTCGGAAGCTATTTTATTAATTATCAAAACTGCTGACGGAACTTCGATCATCGCTCCCAAACGCGGATTTCCGAATTTGATTTTATTTCGTTTGAGATAATCTTTTTCCTTTTGAAGCAATCTTTTTGCCAATAATATTTCCGAAACGTCCGAGATCATCGGCAAAACGATGTCGATTTTCTGATCCAGCGAAGCCTGTAAAATCGCCCTGAATTGGGTTCTAAGTTCTTTTTTATGTGTAATTCCGAGTCTGATCGCGCGTAATCCGAGAGCCGGATTTTTTTCTTTTTCTTCAGATTCATCCGTAAGCTGTTCCACGCTCAGATCAAAAGTTCTGATTCGAACGCCGTCTTCGCCGACCATATTTGAAATTTGCGTGTATGCGTCAATTTGTTCCTGCTCGGTCGGAAAGCCTTTGAATTGATTGAATAAAAATTCTGAACGATAAAGTCCGATTCCTTGCGCGCCCAATTTTTTCGCTTTTTTGTAAACATTCGGCAAATCGAGATTTGCCCGAATCAATATTTCTTTACCGTCTAACGTCCTTATTTTTCCGCTTTTTTCATCAATTCCTTCATAATTCAATTGTTGAAATTGTTTTGCGGCTAATTGATATTTTTTAAGAGTTTCAGCCTGCGGATTAATGATAACTTGCCCGTTATAACCGTCAACAATAATATTTTCACCGTTGTGAACGCGCCGCAATATTCCTTTAATTCCGGTAACTGCGGGAATATTCATTTCCCTTGCCAAAATAAATGTATGTGAAGTCCAGCCGCCATTTTCGGCAATGATCGCTTTCGGACACGATTCTCCCAATTCGATCAAAGTGGAAGGACGAATTTCTTTGGCAACGATGATCGTGTTTTTTTCGAGCGGAATTTTAGAATTTTTCCCGCCGCCGAGCGCACTCAAAATTCTTTCGGCAACATCTTCGAGATCGATATATCTTTCTCGGAAATATTCATCTTCAATAGTTTTATATTGCGCCACATAGCCGTCAATTACTGATTTCACAGCCCATTCGGCATTGAATTTGTTTTCTTTGACGGCAATTTCGATCTTTTCGATCAGCGATTTGTCTTCCAAAATGAATTGGTGCGCTTCGAAAATACTCGTTTTGGTGTTTTGTGCGTTTTCCGTTTTGGTTTGAACGATTTTATGAAGTTGTTTTCTGGCAAATTTTACAGCCGTGTGAAGCCGCAAAATTTCGTTTTCAACTTCTTCCTCGTGAATACTTATCCGATAAAATTGCCGTTTACTGCCGTGTAAACAAACCACGTTTCCGATCGCTACACCGCGTGAAACGGAACGCGCTTTGAAACGAAATTCGGAATTCATTTCACCTTTTTTATGAGTTTTTGTCTTATTTTCGCTCAAACCCTTTTCACCTTTATGTCGGGCTGAAAATCGTTTAATAACTCTTCAAATACTAATTGCCGAAATCAATATTGAATCCGCCGCCGCCGCTTCCGCTTTGATTCGGGAAAAATGGTTTCAACAGTCCGGCAAAAGCCGCCAAGTTTCTCGTTTGTATGAGAATTTCGCCCGGTCCGTTAAACTCTGCAACCATTCCTTCACCGCTCAAAAAACTGCGAAAAAATCCGCTTTTCGCCGCTTTTCGCAAATTATATTGCATTTGTCCTTCCCACGCGACAAGATGACCTGTGTCGACGACATAACTTTCGCCCGGTCGAAGCGTTTTTCGATGAATCGAACCGAATGAAGAAACCAGCAGTAAACCTGAACCCGAAACTTGTAAAACGAATAATCCTTCACCGCCGAACCAAGATTTTGCGCCGCCGAATTTCGTATCGACGTTTAATGAAACATCGCCCGCCAAATACGAACTCGATTGCACCATAAAGGTTTGATTCTGCATTTCGATTCCGGCAACATCACCCGGCGCACCCGGCGCGAATGTCACTTCGCCTGCGCCGCCGCGAGCCGTAAATGTTGAAACAAATGCGGATTCACCGCCAACCGCACGTTTTAATGCACCGAAAATCCCGCCTTTCATTTCTGAATATAATTCGACATTGGCAGACATCGAAACCATCGCTCCGGCTTCGGCGGCGATCGATTGTTCGGGTTGTAAATTTACGACTGCGAGCGCAAACGCACCTTGGTGTTCGATCGCCCAAGTATAACCGCGACCTTGACCGCGACCGTCGGAATCGAATCGAAACGCGCCGCCCGAAGTTTGTTGATTACCGTAATTCGGCGGCGGAGTTTGCTGTTGTTGGGGATTAGGTTGTTGAAATTGCGGCGGAGTTTGCGGCGTTTGCGGCGGAACGGATTGCTGTTGAATCGTAAAACCGCAAGCACCGCAAAATTTTGCGTTGGGCAATAATGAAGAATTACATTTTGGACAATTCATTTACTTTTTTATGCGTTTACTTTAATTTCTTTCGACTTTTCGACGATAATGCGGCAAGCAGTTTCGGCATTTTCGGCGAAATCGAGAAATGATACATCTTTTTCGCTGACAACCAGATTTTCCTGCCAACTTTTCACCACATTTTTCCAACATTCGCCGAGCAAAACAAGTGGTCGTTTATCGATCACGCCCGTTTGCAGTTTATTCCAGACGAGCGATATTTCCGTCA
>DAITPE010000434.1:0-5145 GCA_036833775.1 Pyrinomonadaceae bacterium
AAACAGCTCTGAACGGGCGCACGGTTTCGCAAGCCATCGAAGGAGCGCGGCGTTACGATGTGGTTGTCCGCTTCGATGATGCTTCGCGCAACAGTCTGGACGCACTTAAAAACGTCACCGTTGACACGCCACAAGGAACACAGATACCGATTTCGGCAGTTGCCACAGTGGAAAATCTGCCCGGACCCAATCAAATTTTACGCGAAAATACTAAACGCCGAATCGTCGTTTCTGCCAACACGGGCGGGCGGGATTTAGGTTCAGTTGTTCAAGATATGCAGCAGCGAGTTGCCGCGCAGGTCAATCTTCCCCCGGGTTATTTTGTTGAATTCGGCGGTCAGTTTCAGGCTTCGCAGGAAGCAACACGCACGCTTTCTCTGCTTTCGATTTTTTCGCTCATCGCCATCTTTTTTCTTTTAATAAAAGCTCTCGGTGATTGGCGGGCTTCGCTGCAAGTGCTGCTCAACATTCCGCTTGCCTTAATCGGTGCGGTGATTGCGATGCTGCTCACGGGTGGCGTGTTCTCGATTGCAACTCTGGTTGGTTTTATCTCGCTCGTCGGCATCACGTCGCGCAATGGCATTATGATGATTTCACACTACATCCATTTAATGCGCGAAGAAGGCGAAAACTTTACCGAAGAAATGATTGTTCGCGGTAGTCTTGAAAGACTTGTTCCCGTAATGATGACGGCTTTAACCGCCGGATTATCGCTCTTACCACTGGCGATTGCAGCGGACGCGCCCGGCAAAGAAATTCTGCATCCATTGGCGGTCGTCGTGCTGGGCGGGATTCTAACTTCGACTTTGCTAGATCAAGTGGTCACGCCCGCCGTTTTTTACAAATTCGGCAAACCGATTGCTGACCGCATTATTGCCGAACGTGAAGGAAAAATATCGGGTATAAGCGAATGGGGCGAAGCGGAAAAGCCGCAGGATGAAGACGTGCCGCCGTTCGCGCCTGACACTTCCAAGCCTGTTTTGAGTGATTAAATTGTTTGTCGAAAAAAGACAAAAGCCTTGAGGTCAAAGATGCAAAAGAGAGCCGAAAGATTTTATCCGACTTTAGCGATTACGGCTTTCGGATTGAATTGGATTTGGGAAATGGCACAAATGTTCGCCTATCAGATAAAACCGGAAGAAAGCCGTTTGCGAGTTTTTTTCTTTTGCACGCTGGCATCGGTTGTTGACGCGATTGTGACGGCGGCGGTTTACACGA
Organism: Pyrinomonadaceae bacterium; assembly: GCA_036833775.1. Taxonomy (GTDB): domain Bacteria; phylum Acidobacteriota; class Blastocatellia; order Pyrinomonadales; family Pyrinomonadaceae; genus JAJQRF01. The sequence continues at coordinate 1,219 of DAITPE010000434.1, forward strand.
CGTTGAAATCGCTGTTGAAGTTGGACGGCGCAAAATTCTATCTCGCCGCCGCTTTTTCGGGAGCGTGGTTCGCGGTGTTTTTCGAGTGGGTCGCCCGCCTTTTCAATCTGTGGTCGTATAACGAAAAGATGCCGATTATACCTTTTTTGGAAATCGGTTTTTTGCCTTTAACGCAGTTGACTTTGCTCGTGCCGCTGGCGATTTGGTTCGCACAGAAATTCAAAGGGAAATGATTTTAGAAAATTTGAGGAGGACTTTTGGATAGTGATAAAAAAAATAGTTTCAGCAAAACTTTCGAGTATCGCTTTGGCTTTTGTCATTGCGGCAACGATTATCGGCTTTAATTTTTACGATGGAGTTTCGGCGCAAAACAATGAAATTAAAGCAGTGACAGATGTTTTGACGAGAGAAGCGCAGGCGGTTGAAAAAGGCGATTTAGCCGCGCTCGATAAAATCTGGGCGAACAGCGAGGATGTCACGGTTTTTGAAAGCGGACACGCCAATTACGGCTGGACTGATTACCGCAACAATCATCTCGCGCCGGAACTCAAAGAATTTAAGAACACGAAATACACATTTTCAGATTTGAAGATTAAGGTTGACGGCAAAACGGCGTGGGCGACTTTTAAGTATTCAATTTCCGCCGAAATGGAAGGACGAAATATTCAGAGCGGCGGATTGGCAACCGCCGTCTTGGAAAAACGCGACGGACGCTGGCAAATCGTCCATTGGCATTCGAGCGCACCGCGCCGTGCGCCGTCGCCAACGCCAACACCCAAAAGCTGATACGGCTGAAGTTGTTCAGGTCAAATTTTTGAGTAAAGCCGCGATTTCATCCGCCATTTCGCGCCTTTGCTGCGGCGTTAAATTTTCGGCGATGATGGCTTCGCCGAGCGCGGCGAGATGTTCACGGAGCATATCGTTTTGGACGCGCCGGAGAGCATTAATGATTGCCGAAATTTGATGCACGATGTCAAGGCAGTTTCGCCCGTCATCAATCATCTTCTGCATTCCGCGCACTTGTCCTTCGATGCGGCTCAGACGCGGGATTTGTTTGTCGTGTTTGACTTCGATTCCGCCATGCGCGGCGGCATTTTTGGTTTTTTCGTTTTTTTTCAAGTTTCGCTGACTCCTTACTTCGACTAAGGTGCGGCGAGAGTGACGGCATCTTTCAGAAGCAACTGAAATGCCGTCAATAACAGGCGGCGGAGCGATTCGCCATTTCTCCGCCGCTTATCTTTATAATGTGCTTTAACCAATCTCATTTGTAAAGCACTAAAAATGCTCATCTCCAAAAATCTCAAACCTTTCGCGCCATTTGCTTGTTACTTTATAACGTATTACTGCCATACGCCCGTTAAGAGTTGATTTAATACAAATACCCTACTTGGGTATTGTAGCAGACATTATTTTCTCCTCATTTTTACTAAACTAAACGGAACGCTATTTGCTTTAACTAATAATCTTGAGAGTTGAAAATTATTTCCGTCCGATTCAGCGCGAAGATAATTTTCATTAATAAAAATCAAGGAGTTTATCAAATTATGGAAAACGATCCGGTTTGCGGAATGCAAATTGACAAAGCGGATGCCGCCGGGCAATCCGATTATGAAGGACAGACATATTATTTTTGTTCGTCCGCGTGTAAGGAAAAATTTGACTCGAATCCGACGCAATATGTCAATAAATCGGAAGAATAAGGAGGGAAGAAAAATTATGTCACACGAAAGAAATCAGGAAATGGATAATTGTATCGAAAACTGTCAAAACTGCCACGAAATTTGTTTAGAAACCATTAGTCATTGTTTGGAAATGGGCGGCGAACACGCCAAGCCTGACCATATCAAATTGCTCCAAGATTGTGTGCAGATTTGCCAAACGAGCGCGGATTTTATGATTCGCGGCTCTGATTATCACGCCCAAATTTGCGCCGCTTGTGCCGACGTTTGCGAAGCCTGCGCTAAGGAATGCGAATCAATGGCGGACGGCAACGATTTTATGCAGCGTTGTGCCGATGCGTGTCAAAAATGCGCCGAATCGTGCCGTCAGATGGCTGGTTCGATGAAAGCAATGGCTTAATTTTTATTGATGAGAAGGCGAAAACCGAAAAACTTGAAATTTTGGTTTTCGCCTTGTCTGCAAATGAGACAAATATGAAAAATGAACACGAAGATATGAAACACGAAAATATGAAGCACGAAAAAGGAATGATGACGAACCATTACCTGATATTTCTGCTGATGATCGTTTTGATGTTCATCTCGATGTATGTGCTGATGTATGCGATGGTTAATTCTTTCGCCAATGTCTTTTCCAATTACAACCAGTTTTATATGGCGGGCTTGATGACCGCGCCGATGGTCATCATCGAAATGGTTTTGATGGGTGGAATGTATCGCAACAAAAAACTCAATCTGGCGATCATCGGTGTCAGCGTGATTGCGTTGCTCGGTTTTTGGTTTTTGATTCGGGAGCAAACGGCAATTAACGACAGACAGTTCTTAAAATCAATGATTCCGCATCACGCCGGAGCTATCTTGATGTGTCAGGAAGCGGAATTAACTGACCCCGAAATCAAGCAATTATGCGGCGAAATCATCAAGGCGCAGGAAATAGAAATTCAGCAGATGAAGGAAAAATTGAGCCGATTGGAGAGATAATCAGATCCGCCGACAAAATATTGATTGAAAGTTGAAGACACGCTGCTTATTGTTTTCCATAATTCCTCTCAAATAATTCAAATAATTCTGAAAATCCTGCGTTATTCAGCGTTTCCCTGAAATGCTACGATACCCCCGTAGGGTTTATGAATTTATCAGAAAATAAACATCAAAAAAATTATCTCAAACTCACGCCTACCATTTGCTGTCTGTGTGAAAATGCGGAGGCGCAGGAACTCGGCAAGGGTGAAGATTTTGAATATCAGACGAGCGCGGATTCTTTTGCGCCGATGGGTTGTCGTTCCTGCGGCTTGGTTTATCTTAATCCGCGTCCCGACTTTGAGGAATTCGAGCGGATTTATCCGTCGAATTACCACGCTTTTGAATTTTCCGCCGAAGGGTTCGGCTTTGTTTTCAAGGTCAGAAGGCGGCTCGAAGCCAAACGCTTGCTAACTTGGTGCAAAGATTTGTCTGACGATGCCCGCATCATTGACATTGGCTGTGGGGATGGATTCCATCTCGAATTGCTCAGGGATTTCGGCAAGAAAACTTGGACGCTGGAAGGCGTTGATGCCGATGAACGTGCCGCTTCGATGGCGGAAAAACGTCATTTGAAGGTTCATCAAGGTTTACTTGAAAATCTTAATTTGCCCGAAAAATCTTACGATTTAGCCTTGATGATTCAAACTGTCGAACACGTTGCTTCACCGCCGGAACTGTTGGCAAATGTCCGAAAAATATTGCGCCCAGGCGGGCGAGTCGTGATTGTTACCGACAACACCGATTCGCTTGATTTCAAAATTTTCAAGCGACGGTATTGGGGCGGCTATCATTTTCCGCGTCATTGGAATTTATTCAATCCCTCAACGATGAAAAAACTTGCCGATAAAACCGGATTTGAAATTGAAAAACTAACTACGCAAGTCAGTCCTGTAAATTGGGTTTATTCGGTTCGCAACTCCCTTTTTGACCGCCAAGCTCCGCGTTGGCTGGTTGAACAATTCAGTTTGAAATCGCCGTTGTCGCTCGGCTTTTTTACGATTTTCGACACGCTAAACAATCTGGCGGGACGCGGTGCGTTATTGAACGCCGTGCTAAAGCGTCCTGTTAAATAGAAAATGATTAAACATTCAAACAAACCCGTCGTTATTCTCGGAGCCGGTCTTGCCGGTTTGACCGCCGCTAATTATCTGCACCTTCGAGGCGTTCCGGTCATTCTTTTTGAAGCCGGAAACAAAATCGCCGGACTCGCGCAGAGTTTTCACGA
>DAITPE010000435.1:0-5133 GCA_036833775.1 Pyrinomonadaceae bacterium
AAGAAAATCGACGGCGGCATAAACAGGCAGAAACGCGACCGCAAGGAAGCGTGTAAAGTTATCAAACGAATTAAGAGTATTAAAAAGTATGAAATACAAATTTTTCACATTCGTTTTGTTTTGCCTGCTCGTTTTGTCTGTTTCCTGCGATACACGAAAAGTTTTTGAAAATCAGCCTTCCGAAAACCAAATTGCCGCCACCGATGACGAACAAGATGCAACGCTCAAAAGTAATCGTGAACTGTGGACAAAAAGCCGTATTTGCAGTTATAAAATGACGCTTGAGGCTTTTATTTTTAGTCCGACCAAATTTGCCTCGCCTGTTAATCTTGAAATTCAAGACGGCAATATATTGAATGTCGAAGAAGTTTCCCCAAGCAAGGAAAAACTAACGCCCGCTCAAATAGAATTTATAAAAAACCAATATAAAAACAGCACGACGATAGAAAAACTATTTGATATTGCGAGTTCATCGAAAAAAGAAGAAAGAGAATTAATTGAAAAAGGCTCTTCTAATGCTTTAAAAGTAGAGATTTCCTACGATCCGCAATACGGTTATCCGCAAAAGATAAAGACTCGCACATCAACGCCGGACAGCGGATATATGTATGCAATCAAAACTTTTGAAGTTCTTAAATCTCAGAACGATTGCCAATAACTTACGCAAACGACTGATTTTTGTCGCTGAAAGCGACCGACAACATAGCAGACGATGAAGCGAAACAACGTGAAGCGAAACCCTACGTTTGTGATAAAATCAGCCACTCGCTGAAAGTGAGCAACATTCATCAAAGTATTTGTTGCTCACTTTCAGCGAGCGAAATATAAATTGCAATAAACGTAGCGATACTCGCTACGCTATGTTGTCAGTCGCCTTTGGCGACAAGCAAACTTCAACTTGCATAAGGCGCGTCGATAAATAAAATTCAAAAATCTCCAAAAAAATCAGCGGCTTAAATAATCTGCCGTAGACATTCATATTTTGCCGTAGACTTTAATATTTTCTCGTAGACATCGAATTTTTGTCGTAGACATTCATTTTTTGTCGTAGACATTGTTTTTTTCACGTAGACTTTAATATTTTCTCGTAGACATTGATATTTTCTCGTAGACATCGATTTTTTTACGTAGACACGCATTATTGTTCTGTAGACTTCGTTTTTTTCTCGTAGACATCGTTTTTTTCTTGTAGATATTTTATTTTTCTCGTAGATATTCATTTTTTGCCGTAGATATTTTTATTTTTTCATAGATATTTTTATTTTCTTGTAGATATTCGATTTTTGCCGTAGATATGAATTATTTGCCGTAGATATTTTTAAAATAAAAAAGGACGGAGTCGTTTAATAACCAACTCCGTCCTTTTTATTTTTGCACCCGAATTTTACGGTTCTGCCGTGAAATTCAAGCCGTCAATGCTTTCGTTGACATTGACCGTTTGCTGGCTGAACGTCAAACCTTTCGCTTTGACCGCTGCCGTGTAAGTTGCACCTGCGGACACGTTTTCGATCGTGTAATAGCCGAACGAATTCGTTTTGACGGAATAATTAGTTCCGTTTGCACCGCTCAAAACGATTTGCGCGTTGCGAACCGCATTGCCCGAAGCATCGGAGACACGACCTGCAATCGTTACGGAAGCCGCCGTCGCCACCGCACACGCACCGAAGATCGGACCGCGCGTGGTCAAAGTATAATTTGCACCCGTTCCGCCGCCGACCGCTATTTCGTGCACGACGATTGTAAATTGCTGACCTGCCGTGGCATTGAAACTGACCGTCACCAAACCCGCCGTCGTCACGCCCCAATCGGCGAGATAATTTGACGTAATGGCGGTCGGCACATATCCCGCGTTGCCGTAAACGGCAAGATAGATGTTGTTTCCGAGGTTGTTGTTGGTTGTCGCAAGCGTAATGGTCATACAGCCCGAAGTCGAAGCCGTGTAAGTGTATGCGTCGTAACGTCTGCCGGCGGTCACATCCTGTAATGCCGGAGTAGCTTTCGGCGCGGCACAACTGCTGATCGAACCGTTGCGGTTCAAGCGTCCCGTTTGCGTTCCCGTCGTTGCCGTATAGCCCGTGCCGTTCGGCGGGGCAGTCGCGTCGAGCGTCGAATTAATGGTCGAAACCGCCGCCGTGTCAACCGTGAAATTGACCATCTGCGTCGGTGTCGAACCGCCCGCATAAGTTACGGTCAATGTAAAATTGATCGGTCCGCCGCACGGGAAGCTTCCCGCCAAGGAAAAAGCGAACGGAGCGGAATTTAAACCGCTTCCGTCCGGCACAGCAATATTTGGATAAGAAACTGCCGAAGGAGCCAAACCGTTCGTAATTATCACGCCCGAAGTCGAAGTCGTCAAAACTGCCGAAACGGCGGTCGCATTTGCCAAACCGACATTGTTCAGCGGAATGTTCATCGTCGCGGATTCGCCCGGATCGAGCCGCCCGTTGCCGTTGCCGATCTCGGTCACGGCAGGTGTTCCGTTTTCGAGAAATGCCGGACCCGGAACGCCGAGTGCGACCATTGCACGAAGCGGCATAATGATTCCCGCGCCCGAATCTCGGTCAACACCGGCGGCTTCAATATCGAGTGCCGAACTCGTCAACGCATTGTAAATCTGCGTGCGCGTCGAAGCCGGACTGCTCTGTTTCAAGAGCGCGGCGATCGCTCCGGCGTGCGGTGCGGCGGCTGAAGTTCCGAAAAACGTAGTAAAACCGGGTGTCGTCGTCGAAGAACCGTCGGCGGCGGTCAGATCGGGTTTCTGCAAAAGCTGTCCGCCCGTCGAAGAAACGTTGCCGGGTGTGATCGGCGAACTGTCCGCATTATAAAAAATGCGGCGCGGTCCGTCCGAACTGAATTGTTCGACGACGTTTGCCGTCGTATGAAAACCCGGAAAAGGTCCGAAACGAACGCCGTCGAAGGTTACGGGACCTGACGGCGTGGCGGCAACGCTGATCGTATTCAACCCGGCATTATGACCGTAAACGGTGCCGTTCGTCGAAACCGACAAAACGCCGCGATTCGTGTTCAAATGCAGAAAACGATTTGCCGCGCCCACTTTTTTGACGATCACGATTCTTTCACCGACTGCGCGATTGCCCGCGTCTTCGAGCGGGTCTTGCGTTCCGGTTTGAACATTTGTCGAAGACGTATTGACCGTCGTTCCGGCACTGTTCAAAATATAAAGGTCGTAATCGTTGCTCGATGCGCCGAGCGGATCAGACCATTTTAAAATAACGCGTCCGGCAACGGTTAAAGCATTTTGCGTGACGCCGCCGCCGAAATTGTGAACATTGTTTCCGAGCGGAATCGGCGCGGTCGTGCCGCCGCCGTCAACAAAATCGCCTTCCCACGCGCCTGCCGTATTATCGTTTTTGTTGCCCGAATTTGCCGCCGACGAAAAATAAAGCGCACCGGCTTGCGAACCGACCGTGACATCATTGACCGCCTGCACGACAACTCCGCCGTTGGTCGAAGAAACGACCGTTCCCGCCTGACCGTTTTGAAACGGCGTTTCGTAAAAATATGAAATGTCGTCAACGATGATGTCGCATCCGGCTGTCCGTAAATCTCTGATATTTTGGGCAAAGCTGGTGATGCTCGTAAAAGCCGTCGCAAAATAAAGTTGTGCGCCCGGCGCGAGATCGTAAATGAGTTCGAGCATCGCCGTTCCTTCATCGCCCGTTCCTGTCTGTCCCGGCAAAACCGTCACGGTTGCGGGCAGATCGCCCGTTGCTTGTCTGGAAGCAAGCGACGTTACGCCGTCAGACAAAACGCCGATCTTGAGCCCCGTTCCGTTCACGTTCGCAATCGTTCGCGCAAGTGCGGCGCGGTGTGTCGTGTCGGCTTGCGACGTGACCGTTCCCGTCAATTGATCATCTGCCGAAAGTTTCGATTTCAAAAAATTGCGGACATTTTCGGCACGTTGCTGAAAACTCGCTGCCGGATTCGTCTTCAAAACGTCTGCCGCGCTCGTTTCCGAAACGGAACTGAAAATATTTCTCGACGGACGTTTAATCGGTTGCGGATTTTCCGCATTAGAAGTCATCGCTTCCTGTTTCGGCATTATGAAATATACATCCGACCGCGCCGCGAGATTTTCGACTTCCGCAAGCGGCATCCGCGCCGTGATGCTTTTATACTGCGGCGCGGAAAAGATAATTTCCGCGCTCATTCCGCGCAAAACGGAAAGCAGTTTTTCATTGACGTTTGCCGAAATATCGACATCGACAAAGCCGTAATAATCGACTTTGATTCCCGTATCGAGCGTCGGAACGCCGTCGGCGATCTCTTGTTTGCGTTCCATTTTCGCTTGGTAAAGCAAACGCGAATCTACTTTGCGCTGTGCCGGAGTGCGCGATTCTTTTTCACGGTCTAACGCCGCGATCTGCTGTAAAACCTGCGGACTCAGCGTTTTTTCGTCGCTGTTCGCGTCTTTTAAGGATTGCGCTTTCGCATTAAAACTGTTTGCCGAAAATATTTTCGCGCCTAAACCGACGATCAAACCGCCGAGCAGTAAAAGCGAAATCGCATAAATGTATCTTTTGCCGAAAATCCCTTTTGTATTCGCCGAAGCGCGACGGGGCTTTTTATTTTTCATCTTTTGTAATACCTCTTTTTAATTCTTCAAAAATATCGAACCGCAGATAAAGCAATAAAACCCTTTGCCGCAACAAACAAAAAGTGAATTAAAAATCGCTTTACCTTAAAAAAATCTATTCAGTTTTCTGGACTTGGATCAGTCGGTTAATCAAAATTTATAAAAAAATAGCACAAACGGAACGAAAATGTAATCGGATTTTTGCGTAAAGCATTAATTTGAAAGATTTTTTCAAATTATTTTTCGCCGTTTGCAAGAAACCGTTCGTTTCTCTACCATAAATCCTTATGCTCAAACGCTATATGCACAAACGGGAACGCGAACACGCAATGCGCGACAATAACCGAATTGTGCGCGATTTTGATTGGGGATTAGAGTTTGTGGACAAAAACGCGAACGCTGCAAACCCGCGCGAGTTTTTCAAGGAATATTCAAAACATTCGATTGCAAACAGCGACGAATTTTTCTGTTCACCCGAAATAATCGATTACAAACTGACTCAGGACTCAGGACTCAAGACTCAGGACTTATTAACT
>DAITPE010000436.1:0-5133 GCA_036833775.1 Pyrinomonadaceae bacterium
CGACAGCACCGCCGACACCAACGCCAACGCCGACACCGGGAGGCTCGCCCGCACCGCCGACACCGACGCCCGATCCATCGCCGTCGCCGCCGACACCGCCGCCTACACCGACGCCGACGCCGCTGCCGACACCGACACCGAGCACAGGCGAAGGACCTTGAGTATAAAATCAAGAATGTAAATGCAGAAACGCACACGTTCGACGAACGTGTACGTTTCTGTTTTTTTAGTTATGTTTGACCGCAATCTTTACGAAATTTCACGGAAAACGCAGGTATTTATTGGGTTTTGTGCTTCAATATCTCGGCGAGAACATACACATTCTCGGCGAGAACGAGCAAGTTCCCGCCAAGAATAAGCAAGTTCTCGGCGAGAATGAACAAGTTCCCGCTGAGAATGAGCAAGTTCTCGGCGAGAATGAGCAACTTCTTGGCGAGAACGAGCAACTTCTTGGCGAGAATGTGTATGTTCTCGCCGAGAATGTGTATGTTCTCGGCGGAAGATTGCTCATTCTCGGCGGGAAGTTATATTGTTTTGACGAGTTTTTGCAATAAACCGTTAAAACAGACCGCTTTCGGAATACGATTTTGTAAAGAAAGAAATGTTCGGAATTCCAAATACAAACGAAATCTCTCGGCAAATTTCGATCGCTCGGGCAAAAGAAAAAAGGACGCGCAAACGTCCTTTTCATTCAGCCTGTTGTGCAAAATCGGTTTAATTTCCCGAAACCAGAAACGCATTTGAAACGGGAATATCCGTGCTTAGACCGAAAGCAACGGCAAAAAATGAATTATCGTTGCTTTTAAGCGCATACCAGATGCCGTTGCGATAAACGGCAACATCGGTTTTCCCGTCGCCGTCAAAATCTGCGGGCGCAGGTTTGTCTCCGTTTTGTCCGAAAGCGACACCCGAAAATCCGGCGGTCGAACCCATCCGATACCACACGCCGTTTGACGGGCGAAAAACAGCAAAATCGGTTTTCCCGTCGCCGTCGTAATCGCTCTGCACGGGCAGATCGGTATTTGCACCGAAAACCATCGAAGTAAATCCGGCAGTGCTTTGCTGAACATACCAAACTCCGCCGGAGGCACGATAAACGGCAAAATCGGTTTTTCCGTCAGCATCGTAATCTCCGGGAACCGGTTTGTCGGTCGAAAGTCCGAAGAAGGCGTAAGTATAAATATTGTCGGAACTGCGAAGAATGTTCCAGCTTCCGTTTTCGGGATAAAAAGCGGCAATATCGGTTTTTCCATCGCCGTCATAATCGCCCGGAATCGGAATCGATGTCGAAAGTCCGAAAGTGACCGCTTTAAATCCGGCGGTGCTTTGCTGTATAAACCAAGTAGCGGTCGAAGGACGGAAAACTGCCGTATCGGTTTTCCCGTCGCCGTCGTAATCGCCGGGAACGATCTTGTCGCCGGTCGTGCCGAAAGCCGCCGCGAAAAGATTTCCGTTCGTGCTGTTCAAGCTATACCAAACGCCGCTCGACGGACGAAAAACCGCGACATCGCTCAAACCGTCATTGTCGAAATTCGAGATCGCCGAACCCGAAAGCGTTGCTTTGGAGGTCGTGTAGATATAATCGCCGTTCGGTCCGCCGTCGCTGTTCGCCCCGTTTCCGGCGGCGTAAAACGTGACCTTGCCGACTCTCTGCGCCGGAGTGTTCCACGTAAACGTCCACGAATTCGTGTCGAACTGTGTCGGCACGATGCCGTCAACTGTGTGTTCGACATACGTCCGCGTGGTCGAATTGACGATGCCTTGAACCGTTTGCACTCTTTGCGGATTGCCCGACGGCAGCGTGACCGTTCCGACCGTTCTGCCGAGGCTGTCAACCGCCGTCACCTGAAAACCGAACGTGACCGCGCTTTCCTGATTGACCGTGATCGTGATCGGAACTTGTTTGTTCGGCAGATAATTTGCCGGAACGCCCGCGATCAAGACATTTCCCGTACCGGAATTGACGGGAAACGAAGTATGACACGCGGTACAATTTGCTTCGCCCGGCGCATTCGTAAAAGACGGCGACGGACCTTGCGCCGAAGCGGAAACCTTTTGGAAATCGTCCGAATATCTGATAAACCCGAATGCCGCGATCGCTAAAACTGCGAAAATCACGGACATTTTGACAAAGAAAACTTTGCGTTTGAATGACTTCATTGAATCTGACTCCTTTTAATTTAATAATTGCGTTGGAATTTTGTTATCAATTCTTTGGACGGCGATTATAGTTTAATAGTTTAGAATATTTGGCGGTTTAAGTTAAATAAAAATTTCGCTAAAATTAACGCCGACAATGGAAATATTTTTGACGACAGTAAAATACGCCGTTTATTTTTTTGGTTTCACGGCAATCATCTTAACGATTTTACCTCTTTTGCGGTTTTGGGCGTGGTGGATTCGGATCGGCGAATTTCCGCGTTTGCAGATCGCGGTCGTCGGCGTTGCGGTGATCGCGGCGGCGTTGTTTGCGCTTCCGCCGTTCGATGTTTTTGAAGACGTTTTTCTGCTCGTGCTGGCGGTGTGTATCGGTTATCAGTTTTACTGCATTGTCAAATATCTGCCGATCTATCCGAAACAGGTCGAAATCAGCCGTGTGCCTTTGCCGCAAAATATTATCAGGCTTTTTATTTACAACGTCTTTATCGAGAACCGCGAAACGGAAAAGTTTTTGAAAATGGTGCAAAAGATGAATCCCGACATCGTTCTGCTTGCCGAACCCGATAAGCAGTGGCTCGACGAGATTGCCGAAATTAAAAAGACGTTTCCGCATTTTGTCGAATGTCCGCTCGATAATGCGTATGGAATGGCACTTTATTCAAAGCTCGAACTCGAAAATGCGCGGCTCGAATTTCTGATCGAGGACGATATTCCTTCGATTCACGCGGACGTTGTGCTTCGTTCGGGCAAGCGCGTCGATCTGTATTGTCTGCATCCGCGTCCGCCGGTTCCGATGGAGAGTTTGCGTTCGATGGAGCGCGATGCGGAGCTTTTGATGGTCGGCAGGCACATCAACAAACAAGATGCGCCGACGATCGTTTGCGGCGATCTGAACGACGTTGCGTGGTCTTGGACGACGACGCTTTTTCAAAAGGTGAGCGGCTTGCTCGATCCGCGTATCGGGCGCGGGCTTTATTCGACTTTTCCTGTGAAATATCCGCTCGTGCGCTGTCCGCTCGATCACGTTTTTCATTCGAATCATTTTCGACTGGTTGAACTGAAACGCCTTCCGAATATCGGTTCGGATCATTTTCCGATGTATATTTCGCTCGCGCTCGAAACGACTGCGCCGCTGATGCAGGAAGAACCCGTCGCCGATGAAAGCGATCACAAGGAAGCCGAAGAGATGATCGAAGAAGCTTTGGAAACGCTTGAAGAAGAACGCCGCGAAGCCGAGCAAAACGAACCCGAAACGGCGTAAAATAAACGAAGTTAGACCGATATTGCAAATGAGCCGTTTGCGCTCCGATCGTTTAAATTTCTTCTTCGACGAATGCCATTTGCGAATCGAAAAGGCTTTCGCCGTCGGACGGGATCAGCTTTTCGTAAGTGCCGTCGGCGTTTAAGATTTGGGCGTTGGCGTTGTCTTGCAGATAGGTGCTGAGGACGGTTTCCTTGAGATATTTAATGAGTTTTTTGTCTTTGATCGGGACGATCGCTTCGACGCGTTTGTCGAGATTGCGGTGCATCCAATCTGCGCTGCCGATGTAAATTTCTTCGTGTCCGGCGTTTGAAAAATAGAAAATCCGGCTGTGTTCGAGAAAGCGTCCGACGATCGAAACGACGCGGATGTTTTCCGAAAGTCCTTTAATTCCGGGACGCAAAACGCAGATGCCGCGCACGATCAGATCGATTTCCACGCCTGCTTGCGATGCGCGGTAAAGCGCACGAATGATGCGGTCGTCGGTCAAACTGTTGATTTTTACGACGATTCTTGCCTTTTTACCTTGAATTTTATTTTCGGTTTCGCGCCCGATCATTTCGACCATTCTTTCGCGCAGATTGATCGGCGCAACGAGTAACTGACGATATTCGTTTTGATACGAATAACCCGTTAAAAAGTTGAAAAGGTCGGTCGCGTCCGCGCCGATCTCTTCGTTTGAAGTAAGCAAGCCGAGATCGGTGTAAATGCGCGAAGTCGTCTGATTATAATTGCCCGTCGCAATGTGAACATAGCGGCGAAGCCCTTCGTTTTCCTGACGGACGACGAGCGTGACCTTTGAATGCGTTTTTAATCCGCGCATCCCGTAAACGACGTGAACGCCTTCGTTTTCAAGCTGGCGCGCCCATTCGATATTATTTTCTTCATCGAAACGCGCTTTTAGTTCGACAAGCGCGGCAACCTGTTTTTCATTGCGGACGGCTTTGATGAGCGATTTGATAACGGGCGAATCCTTTCCGGCGCGGTAAAGGCAAATTTTAATTGCCAAAACATTGTCGTCTTCTGCCGCCGCATCGATAAAATCCGTCACCGAACTGAATGCCGTGTATGGATGATGGACGAGAACGTCTTGTTTTTTCAGCACTTCGAAAACATTTTCCGCATCGCGCAGAGCCTTCGGCAATCTGTAGCTGATCGGTTTGTCCTTCAGTCCGGGCAATTCCAAATTGTAAAGTTTCATCAAATCGGGAACGCATAAAAATCCTTCGACGCGGTAAATGTCCTTTTCCGTCAAGCCGATCGATTTCGTCAAATGCTGCACCATTTCTTCGGGCATCGAAGACGAAACTTCCAAACGGACGGGGAAACTGAAACGCCGCTGCTGATGAAGCTCGCGTTCGATCAAACGGAGCAGATCGCCAGATTCGTCTTCGCGCAATTCGATGTCGGCATCGCGTGTCAGACGAAAAAGGTAGCAATGTTCCGCCTTCATATTCGGCAAAAGATGATGAATGTTCGCTTTGATAATTTCGCCGAGCAGAACGAAACGCGTTTTACTGCCGCCGACGGGAATCAGCCGCGTAATGTTCGGCGGAAGCTTGATGCGGACGAAACGGCGGCTTTTGAAAAGATGCGCGAGCTTTCCTTTTTGCAGATTTGCGGTCGGTTCGACAAACAGACCGAGATTCAAACTGAGATTGGAAATATACGGAAACGGATGGCTTTCATCAACAGCTTGCGGCGTGAGAACA
>DAITPE010000437.1:0-5118 GCA_036833775.1 Pyrinomonadaceae bacterium
ATTCTCATCATAATTTTCTCGGTGTTCCCGTATCTCTGTGGTGAAGGTTTCTTTTTCAATAATGAGTTTAATAATATGAAAAGATTCTCGCTCGTTTTCGTGCTGTGTTTCCTTTTTTCGCTAAATGTTTCCGCGCAGGAAAAAGTCTTGCGTGAATTGCTCGATCTTCCTGCGCCGCCGCCTTTTGCGCGGGCTGAAGAATCTCAAAACGCGAAAAAGGAACGACCTTTGGAGTTTTACGGCAAAGTTCCGCCGGACGATGCGCCGATCGACGATCTGCTCGATTATTGGGAAACTATGGCGCGCAAATATTCGGTCAAGAAGAAAGATTATCCATCCGAAAAAAGCACGGAAAGAATGCTCGACGAAGTTTCAAAATCTCCGAAGCGGTTGAAAGATTTTCTGAACGTGATTCCGAGTAATGAAGCCAATATCAAAAGAATCAAGGACATTTTCGAGATTTCGCAAAATGCCGAAGGGATCGATGAATATTGGCAAAAAGCGGTTAAAAACTGGCTGAAGTTCAACAGCGATCTGTATATTGACGAACTCCTTTCGGCGGCATTAAAGGCGAAAGATAAAGACGGTTATATTGAAAAACAAGAAGAGATAATCGCATTGGCAAGGATCGATTTCGAGAAGGCTCAAACCATAATCGACAAGTTTGAAGACGACAAAAACAATCCGCGCACGTCGGCTTTGATCAAAACGATTCTCTATCAAAAATATGCGGCGGAAAAGGAAACGTCCAAGCTCGAACAATATCGTGACGAACTGAAAAAGCTTGTCAAAGATACGAAAGCTCCTGCAAAAGCGCGTGATCTGGCGATCGAAACTCTTTTTTCGGACAAATGGGACGGTCAAGACGATTTTTATCTGACATTGATCGAAGATAAAACATTGCTTGCACCGACCGACGGTTACAGACTTTACGAACCGCTCACGACTTATACTTCAAAAGACCCCGAAAAATGGATTCCGATCATGACAAAACTGCTCGGAAATCCGAATCGGACGATTCACACTTCGGCAGTTCAAAACTTAATGGAATTTGAAACAAAGGAATCTTTTCAACCTTTGATTCCGTGGTTATTCGATAAAAATTGGGCAGACATTAATTGGAGCGGCGGTGACCGGGTTGCGTATATGCAGTCGGTTTCAAGATTCGACCTTCCCGAAAGCATTCCGGGTTTGATCTGGATCGTCGAAAACGAAGACGATAATGCTCATTGGGCGGCGAGTTCGTTGAAAGTCTTCAAATCGCCGCAAGCAGTTCCGGCACTCAAAAATGCGCTGCAAAGAATCGGTGAAGAAATTTACCGCCAAACTTTCATCGAAGCACTGCTTGCTTGCAACGGACTGAGCGATCTCGAACAAATGTCTGCCTTGGAAATTTATGCGGAATTTTCGACGAAGCCTGAAAATGCGGAGAAAATAAGCAATCTAAGCCCGTATAACAATAAAAATCCGCTTCCCGTCGAGGTAAGTATCGGCAGATATTTATCTAATTCAAACGAACCGAGCGAAGGTTTGATCCGGCTTTTATTTGAAAGACAAAAGATTTTACGAAGGGAAAAACCTGCCACGGCGGAAAAATTGTCGGAAATAATATCGAATTGGAAAAGTCGGCTGATCGACCTCGAAATGATTGGTCTGATCGATCACGGCGAAGCCGATCTGGAAACAGTTCTCGGGGCGTTGATGCGCCGAAAGGAATTGCGCGAAAAATCTTTGAACGACATCTATGCGGTGCGCGGAAAAAGCGGTTTGATCGGCGCGGTCGCGGCTTGCATTTTGGAAGACGAAAACGATATTTTGTCGGCGTTTCATTCGGAAGATTTAGAGAAAAGAATCGCCACGCTCGGATGTGCACGGCTTTTGCGGAAACCTTTGCCCGTCCCGGAAGTCGGCGGTTTGATGAACAGCGAAAATAAATTGCTTGCGCTCGCGGCAGAAAGATATTTGGAAGCCGAAGATTCGCCCGAAGCGCGTGAATTCGTCTGGGCAAAACATCCAAACGAAGTTTTGATCCTCGGCGCGCGCGATTCTTTCAATCCTGCGAAAACGCCTGTTTTCCCCGATTCATTGCGCGTTATTTTTGCAAGTGTCTATTCCGATTATCGCTACAGTCTCCACCCGAATTCCGAATATTACAGTGAAATAGACAAATTTGAAAACAAATTGCGCGAGGAAGTTAAATCGAACGGCGATTTGCTCGAAGTCTATGCGGTTTATCCGGGCGATTTTGTGAGAGTTTACAAAGACCGCGCGGTTTATACGTGGATTCAAGACAGCACGCGATACTACGAAGGCGTTTTGAAAAAGGAAGAATTCGCCGAATTGAAAAACTACTTGGAGCGCAGTAATTTTGAAAATACTGCACCGATTTTCGGCAATTGTCATCACAACTGCGGATTATTCGAATATGTCAGGCTCAACAAAAACGGCGGGCGCAGATTTTTTTCATATACTAATGTATTCAGTTTTATCGGCACTCAGGCAATGTTTCAAAATTTGCGCCAATCCGAATCCGTTAAACTCAAATATTTTCTGAACGGCAAGATCAAAGGTTTGGAAGTTTTACTTGCGGATAAAAAGTTTTCTCCGCGAATGCTCTGGAAAAACGGTGATGATTTTCGGCTTTTGATTTCAGATGAAGCACGAAAAGCGCAAATCGAAGAAGAAATCCGCCAAGCCAATGAAACAGACGACGAGGACGAAGATGCGGATTACGAAATAAATCACCAAAAAGCATGGAATCGCCGCAATGAAAGAAGTCTGGAACATTTTGAATGGCGTGAATTCAAAAACGGAAAGCTCGGCGAAAGAACGGAAGAACCGCAGGAAGTTCCGTATTTGCAAACTCAAATGACCTTTCCGGCTGACAGAGACCTCGGCAGCAACGAAAATTATTTTCAAGCGCGTTTCGGAAATTACGAGATTCGCAACGGCGGTTACGGTTCGGACAACGGACTTTGGAAATATAACCGTTCGGAAAAAACAAAATTCGCCGAAGGCTGGTTCGGCAACGAGATCATCGTCAGCGGAAATTGGGCGGTCGTGTCAAAAACGGATACGAATTGGGCTGAACCGAATTATGTCGTCCGCGTCAATCTGCAAACGGGTAAGCAGTTCAAAGTAAATCTGCCGCCTGCCGAATCGTTTTATCCGGTCGCTTTTGTCGCGACGCACAATAAAGTTTTGCTTTACCGCGCCAAAGAACAATATTCCACACTGAATCCCGTTCCGGCTGAACATTATTTATTGGACGTGGCGACGGGCAAAACCGAACTTGTCAAAGGCGAATTTCATCCGCTGCATACGCTCTCGGTAAAACCTTTTCAATCCGCCGGAAATGCGGACGAAGTTTGGGCGACGGTTTACAGCCGCGCACGAAACGAAACCGAGGTCGGCGTTTATAATATGAAAACTTTTTCGTTCAAATCCGTGTTAAAGCTTCCCGATATTTTATTGAATACTGAGGACATCCACGTTGATGAAAAGGAAAATAAGGTTTATTTCATATACAGCGGAGATTTTTGGGAAGAAGCGCATCTTTTGAGCGTTCCGTTAAAGCAATAGCGTTTTGCTTTGAGTAAAATTTTCTTGCTTTACATATTTAAAGGTTTATAATTCGTTGAGTCGTTTTTTTATTAAACAAGGAGTTCGTTGTTCAGATGCGTTCTAATATTCTCGCTTTGGTTCTGATTCTTTTTTCCGCTTTGCCGTTTTATCCGCAAGCGGCGAAAAATACTAATTTGCTCAAACAAATTCTCGAGCTGCCTGCGCCGCCGCCGAAATCCATTTTCGATGAAGCAGAAAAAAAAGAGCGTCCGCCCGAATTTACGAGTTATAAGAATATTCCGCCCGACGATGCGCCGCTCGACGATCTGACCGATTATTGGGCGAGTCAAACGGGCGATCCGCTCAGTTTTAATTTTCGTCCCGAAATGACGGACAAAACGGCGGAAAGACTTTTGGATCTTTGCGAAGAAAATCCTGAAGACATTCTGAAATACCTCAATATGCTGCCCGCCAAACCCGAAATTGCCGATCGCGTCAAGCTGATTTACGACCGGCTGATGAACGGTAAAAAGTCGGAAGGATACGATGAATACGAATATTCGACGGTTCGCACTTGGCTGAAATACAACAGCACTTATTATTTGGACGAACTCATCCGCGACGCACAAAAGATAAAAGACGTCAATGAATATATTTCAAACGACGCGGAATACAGTCTGCGCTCGCTGACCAGAGTCGATTGGAATTCGGCAAGCTCGATCATCACTCGTTTGGAACTCGATCTGAATAATCCGTATTCGCAGATTTTGGCGAAATGGGCGGCTTATCAACATGCAATGGACGAAAAAAATTCGTCCGACATCGAAAAATACCGCAATCAATTAAAAGAGATCGTTGAAAACAAGGAAGAATTTTGGCGCAAACGCGATTTGGCGATGGATGCGCTCGTCGCCGGCGGCGAATGGGAAGGACGCGACGATTGGTATATGTCTTTGCTGCAAGACGAAACGCTTTTGAAGATTCAAGACAATAATCATACGGGTTTGACGACCTTGATGAATTCTTCCGCGCCGGATAAATACATCGAAAAGATGATCGAGCTGACGAAAAGTGACAATCTCGCCGTTCGTTCCGCCGCCGTCCGCAATTTGATGAATCGTTTTTCGGGACAAAAGGAAATTGCCGCCGCGCTTTTGCCGTGGCTGACAAATCCGAATTGGGTGAAGCAATCGGCTTACAGCGAACGCCGCAATTTTATCAATCAGCTCGGCGAGGTTAATCTGCCCGAAAGCGTTCCCGGCTTGATCGCGGTTCTGTCGAACGAAGAAGAATTTCAAGTTCCGGCGGCAAATGCTTTGGCAAAATATAAAGACCCGCGTGCGATTCCGCCGCTTCGTCTGGCTTTGGCGAACAGTAAAGAATTTTCCGCGCGAAATGCTTTGATCGGTGCGTTGCTTGCTTGCGGCGGTTTTTCGGACGACGAGCAAATGTCTGCGCTCGAAGCGTATGCCGAAATGATGTCAACGCCCGAAGGACGCGAAAAAATTCAAACGCAAATGTATGGAGGCAACGTCATCATCGATTTCGCGCCGC
>DAITPE010000438.1:0-5108 GCA_036833775.1 Pyrinomonadaceae bacterium
GTTATTGATTCTGTTTTTGCTGTTCGGTTCGATGTCGGAAATTCGTGCGTCGAATCTGGAGATCGGCGAGAAATTTCCGCTTGAAAAACTGACAACCGAAAAGAAAGTTTCGGACAACAAGCTCGTCGTTTTTATGCCGTCGCTGACATACGATTGCGATTATGCGAGTATGCTGACGCAGTCGTTTTATTACTATTTCGATCAAAAACTAGCGTTTGAAAACTTGGCGAAAAGTCCGCAAACCGAAATCTTTCTGGTCGTGAACGACAAGCAGAACGCCGCGCGATCGACGCAGAACATTTTCGGCAAAATGAACGTGATTTACGATGAAAAAGGCGAAATGTTTGCTTCGTTCGGGATGAGTTTGCCGAAAGACAAAAATGCGGATTCAACCGTAATTTTGCTCGATGCAAACGAAAAAATCGCGCTTATCGACAAAAATTACCGCGCCCAAGGCGAACATCTCAAACCGCTCGAAAACAAACTCAAGGAATTGAACGGAATTTACAAAAAGACAGTTTCGCCGACGCAGGCAAAGCCTTTGAAACTTGGAAGTGTCGCGCCGGATTTTCAAGTCGATAAAACTACAAAACTTTCAAACCTGCGCGGAAACGTCGTTCTGCTGTCATTTTATCCGGCGGCTTTCAGCGGAACTTTGCCGAAACCTGCCGAAGAAATATCTTATTTAAAAGTTCCGCTTTTTACCGATAAAGTAAATTCGATGTCTTGTGCGGTTCAGATCGAAAGACTCGACACCATCAAAAAACCGAAACTCGAAGCAAAACGAATAATGATTTCTAGTTCGACCGATTCTTTGCTTGGAAAATGGAAAGACGTTCTCGGCACTCATAACGTCGAATTTGCAAACGATGCTGATTATTCGATCGCACAAAAATATTTCAGCTACAATCCGAACGGCTACAACAATCGCGTTTCGGTGATTATTGACAAAAAAGGAAAGATCGCCTACATCGACGAAAGTTTCGATTTCAACGATGAAGAAATTTTGAATAAAAAAATTGACGAATTGCTTAAAAAATAAAAAAATACGGCAGAATTTAGAATCTATCTCATAAATGATTGGAACGAGTTTAGAGTCCCGCGTTTACGCGGCTTTTCGCTGATTATTTGCCGCCTGAAGGCGGGACTCTAAACGCTTAAAAATTATTTATGAGATGAGTTCTAGTTTTAAATTCTGCCGTAAACAATCGCTGAAGCCGAATTTTTACATCTCGGTCGTAAAATCCAATTCAGTCAAATTTTCAAGCGCGTTGACGATTTGCGGTTGGAAATAATAGCGTCTGTGATTGACCGAAATTATGTATGTTTCTCCAGCCGCAATATTGTCGAAACGGTATTCACCGAATGAATTGGTCAAAAGCGAGCGCGTTTCACCGTTTTGACGTGACAAAATTACGTTTGCCCGCGCTACGCCGCTTTTGCCCGCTCTGACACGTCCGCCGATCGAAATATTCGCAGAGGTCGGAACTGCGCCGTTGGCATTGCCGACGAATTCGACATTCGATCCGGCAGCGATCAAGTTTGACGAATCGGGCGAAAGTGAAATCGTGCCGCTGCCGTCGGTCGCTACTTCATAGATTCCCGTAATACCGCCGATTCTGGCAGGCATATATATTTTCGTGCCGTCCGGCGACCACGCTCCGGTCAAACCGAAACGATCGGTTCCCGTGAGATTTTTGAGCAAGACTTTGCCCGTGCCGTCCGGCTTGATCTTGTAAAGACTGTCACAAGAATACGGAGCCGCGCTTACACCGTCGTAATGAATATAAGCGAGAAACTGTCCGTCTTTTGACCACGAGGGAATGAAGTCATTAGCACCCGTATTCGGAACTTGCTGACGGTTCGAGCCGTTTATATCGCTGGTCGTGAAAATGCCGTTTTGAGAGTGAAACGCCAATCTTCCGTTGAGCGGATTGACAACCGGTTGGTCGTCAAAACAAGTTCCGGTAACCACCGTGAAAAGATTAGAACCATTTGCACCGATCTGATAAATATTACAGCCCCAATCAAAAATTAAATTTAAACTATCAGGTGTAAAGTCGAATCCGACGAGAAAATCGCCCTGATAAAAAATCTCGGTTTCAACGCCTGTCGTCAGATTCAAAACCCACAATCCGTAATTGAAATTGATGTCGGTCGTCACTTGACGCTTGCGTTTGAAAGCCAGCAGGTTGCCGTTCGGCGAAAGACGCGGATTCGAGCCGTCCGTGATGAAATGTTCGTCCGAGCCGTTCGGATAAACCACCCAGATCGTGCCGTCAACATTGGCGTTGGCTTGGAATCGGTTATAAACGATGTGTCCCGTTTTGATTCCGTTGGCGACGATGACGAACTGCGAAAGCGTCGTAACATTCGCGCAGACGGTATTTGCCGCCGCGTTTGTCGAACTTGTCCGATCAACGAGCGAGTTGGTTTCACGTTGCAAAATGCGAAGCGAATTTATTTTGTTTGGCGAAAAAGACGGAAGATTGAAGCAAATCTGAACATTTCCCGAATAAACGGCGGTCGTCGAAATATCGTAAGCCAATCCGGTCGGAATGAAACCGCTCGGCAGAGTTCCGACGGCGGTCGGGTTGACCGTGAAATCGGTCGTCGTTCCGGCAGTCGAAACATTGGCAAAAGTCAGCGTCGCGTCATTGACTTGCGTTTGAACATTTGCGCCCGCGTTCGTCGCGGCTTGTTTCGTTTTGCCGTTGACTCCGGCGTTGCTGATCGATTGAATTTCTGCGGCTGACAACACACGATTGTAGATCGCAAGATCATCAATCGCGCCGAAAAAAGCGTTTCGCGCATCGCTGTCGCCGCGCGCACCGATCGCCGCATCCGTCGTATAAACAAAGGTCGACGCGTAATTTATCGGCGTATCGGCAACGCCGTCACGATAAAAAACGGCTTGCGAGCCGGAGATCGAGACCGCGACGTGATGCCAGTTCGTATCCGTGATCGTGAGATTTGAGCTGATACTATTAACGCCGACTTTTGTAAAGACGAGCCGACTAGTTGCCTGATCGATCAACATTCCCCAACCGTTCTGCCCGAAAGCAAAGATAGTTCCGCCCGCAACTCCACTTACCGGCGAATTGGTTGTGATCGACGTGCTCGAACGCCTTACCCAAGCCTCAACCGTAAAACTTTGAAGCTGTAAAATCGCCGGATTCCCGATAATCACGCGGTCGCCGCTGTTGCTTGTGTTGCCGTTGCCGCCAAACTGAAACGCCTGCCCGACTTTGCCGACCCTGTAACTTACGCCGTTCTGCAAAGTTCCTGTGTTGCCGTTGCCGGAAATATCCCTCGCGTCGCCGTCGCCCGCCCACCAGCCGACGATTCCCGACGGCGGCGTAACTTGTGCAAACGCTGCGCCGCTCAAAATGAAGACAGCGATCAATGCCAAAATCGAATAATAGTTTTTATAACGCATAGTTGTTTATTTTTCTTTTCCGTAAACCGCGCCGATCACAATAAAAGAGCGCGGTTTACGGAACCGGTTGCGGACAATTTATCTGCAACTGCCTGAAAAAATTTACTTTTCGGCAATTGGACGTTAAAATGATCGGGTAAATTTGTTGATTCCGATTCGATCATTAATTCAGATATTTCCGTTCCGCAGATAATCTAATCGAGCGGCGGCGGAAGCGTCTTTAATTTTGTATTAATTGTTTCTCAATTTAATATCAAGATGCCTAAACCGTCTGTTCAGAACATTTATGTGTTCGAGGGTTTTAAGTTCGATGCCGCTCATTTGATGCTTTACCGCGGCGACGAAGAAATTCCGCTTGCCCCGAAAGCCGCTCAAACGCTCTTGACGCTGATCGAACGGCGCGGTGAAATTCTCGGCAAAGACGAATTGATGCGAACGATCTGGAACGATTCGGTCGTCGAGGAATCGAACTTGACGCAGTATGTTCACGTTTTGCGAAAAACTCTAGGCACGTCGTCAAACGGTAAGCCTTTGATCGAAACTCTGCGGCGGCGCGGCTATCGTTTTAACGGCGAAGTGAGTTGTCTCAAAACTGAATCCGATAATTTCGTTTCGGCAAACATTATCGAAAACGGCAATTCTGCAAATTTTACACGAGAATTTGTTCCGCATAATTCGCCCGCTAAAACAAAACAGAGCCGGATTTTAACGAAAATAATCACGCTTGCGGCAGTCGCAGGTTTGCTGATTTTTGCGGTTTCCGCTTTTTGGTATTCAGGCAAAATCGAATCTTCCGCCGCCAAAAATATACTGCCGCTTACATTAAAAAGATTGACACCCGATCAGAATGCGATTCAGCCGACCGTTTCGCCCGACGGAAAATATTTGCTTTACGCGCTCTTGGAAAAAGATTCCACAAAAACTCTGTGGCTTAAGGATTTGACGAATGACAGCGCGGTGCAAATTATGCCGTCGGGCGTTTATTTGGATTTGGCATTTTCGTCGGACGGGACACATATCTATTATGTGACCAATTTCGGCGATGCAAATGGCACGCTCGTCCGCATTCCGCTGTTCGGCGGAAAACCGCAGATAATTGTAAAAAATATTATCAGTCCGCCCGCAATTTCGCCTGACGGTAAACGCATTGCGATCATAAGAGCCGACACCGGATTAAACGTTTTGGACGAAAGCGGCGAAACGAATTTTTTGCTCGAAGCGGCTTCACTCCGATTCAGCGCGTTGATGTGGAATTCGCAAATGTCATGGTCGCCCGATGGTAAACGCCTCGCGCTGTGCGGAAAGAACGACGATGGAAAGCCGCAGATTTTAGATTTTTCGGTCAATGAACGCAGCGGACAGTTTTTGCCTCTGCCGGATTTCAATGCGATCGACGACGTTTTGTGGCTTGCCGATGCTTCGGGCTTGCTCATCACGGCGAAAGAAAAAGCCGGCGAACCTTTTCAAATCTGGCGCGTCAGCTATCCGTCGGGAAAAGCGGTGCGGCTGACCAATGATTTTAACGATTACAATTGGCTGAGCCTTTCGGCAGATTCAAAAACGCTCGTCGTCGGGAGAAATATAACCAAAACAAATGTTTGGCTTGCGCCGTTCAACGATATACGAAGTGCGAAAAAGTTGACTTTCGGCGGCGAAGCGCAAGACGGTT
>DAITPE010000439.1:0-5073 GCA_036833775.1 Pyrinomonadaceae bacterium
CAAAACTAACGGACAAGCCGATTCTACCAAAATCGGTTTGTCCTTTCCAGAAATAAAAAATTATGGCAGGACAAATTGTAAAACGTGGTGACAATAAATGGTTAGTCCGAATTTATATCGGACGTGGCGCAAATAATAAACGAAAGTATCAAAACAAATTGATACACGGCACTAAAAAAGATGCTCAGACCTATCTGAATGCTCGGCTTCGGGAAAAAGATTTAGGCATCTTGGCAGAATCGGCGAATCTTACGCTTAACGATTTTCTTGATCGTTGGCTTGAAACGGCAGTTAAACCGCGAGTTAGTTTACGAACCGCAGACAATTATCGTTTCTTGCTCGATAAATACATCAGAGAACCGCTCGGCAATATCAAACTTGAAAATCTAAGCACAATGGAAATCCAAAAAACCTATGCCGAAATGCAAAGCAGAGGTTTGACGGCGCGGACTGTCAGACACGCGCATACGACCTTAAAAGGTGCTTTATCTCAAGCGATAAAATGGAACATCCTTCAAAGAAATGTTGCCGATTTTTGCGAACTTCCAAAAGTCGTTCGGAAAGAAAAGCGTGTATTTTCGCCGGACGAAGCAAAGCGGTTTCTGCTTTTCGCCGAACAAATCCCGAAAGGCTTAATTTTGCAGTTTGCGCTTTTAACAGGAATGCGACCGGAAGAATATCTCGGTTTGCAATGGAAAGATATTGATTTTGAGCGAAACACGGCGCAAGTCAGACGTGCTTTAATCAGACATAAGCGCAAGTGGTATTTTGAAACGCCGAAAACTGCTAAATCGAACCGCATCGTTTCCCTTCCCGAAGATTTGACCGAAAAGCTGAAAGCACACAAGCGTAAGCAAAACGAAAGGCGAATGAAAAACGGTTTGCATTGGGAAAATTTGGATTTGGTTTTCTGTAGTCGTGACGGAAGTCCGATTTGCAGAAGAAACCTAACTTACAGATATTACAGACCGATCATTGAAAACGCCGGACTAACTCAAATTCCGCTTTATCATTTGCGCCATACACACGCGACATTGCTTTTAATTGCCGGAGTCAATCCGAAGATCGTTTCCGAACGGCTCGGACATTCTAGCGTCGTTCTAACGCTCGATACATACAGTCACGTTTTGCCTTCGATGCAAGAAACCGCAATCGAAAAATTAAACGAAATGTTAGCCGATAAACGACCGAAAAACGTCATTCCGATCACAAAAAAAAGGCGTGGCACACTATAGGCACACAAACGAAAAAAAGAGCAATTTTTTAGTTGCTCTTTTTCTTTTTAACTCGTTATAAAATAATGACTTACAAAACCGCAAAATTCAACAATCAAAATATGACGTTATGGTTTGCAACCATAAATTTCTGTATTTCAGCAGATAAACGAAAAAAATCGGCTTTTACCTACAAATTCATTTTAGCTGAAATTATTGCAGATTCAAGTTTCTTTTTCGATGCCGAAAAACATTCATTCATTTTTCAAATATCTTTTATAAAATCTTTTTCAAAAATTATTAATTCACGATTAAAAGTTCGTTCCAATTCGTCGTGAAAGCTTTGCTTTTTCGCGTTTGCTTCATTTTCCAACTTCCGTTTTTGTTGACGTTTGCGAAACGAACCGTGTCTTTGCCGAATTTTTTGTTTATTTCATCGATCGCTTTCATTAATTTGTGCTGCTGCTGAAAGCGTTCGTCGTCAAACATTCGTTTAGTGAGCTTTTCTGCCAAAACTAAACCGCTTAAAATAATTCCCGCTTTTCGGTAATCGTAGTAAGGTTTGTAAATTTGTTTCAAAGTTTTCAGCGTCCATTCCTGAATTTCCTGATTGCTGTCGGTCGGATAATTCGCCGAATAGGTCGCCGTGTTTGAATAAGGCGCGGGAACGGGACAAAAACGGTCGGTCAAGATAAAAACCGTGACGGCTTGCGCGGCAAGATTGTGTTTGCGCATTTTTTCGCAGGCGCGTGTCAGAAAATACAAAACGGCTTCTTTTATTTCTTTATATTCCGAAACGGTTTGCCCGAAGCTGCGCGAACAAGTGATCGTGTGTTTTTTGGTTTGAATCTGCTCGAACGGCAGACATTTTATTCCGCGAAGTTCGAGCGCAATGCGTGCGCCCGTGACGGTCAAAAGTTTGCGGATAAAACGATGTTCGGCTCGGCTTAACTGCCAAGCGGTCAAGATGTTATTTGCTTTGAGTTTCAAGCCGGAACGATAACCGATTCCCCAGATGTCATCGATCAGAGTTTCTTTCAAAATCGGTTCGGTTTTGTCGCTTCGGTAAAGGTTCAAAAATCCTTTTTCACGAAGTTCGCTTTTTTTGGCGCGTTTGTTGGCGATCTTGGCTAAAACCTTTGTTTCGGCAATTCCGATCGAAACGGGAATGCCTGTCCATTTATACATTTTTTCTCTGATCGAATGAGCGAGATTATCGAGCGATTTCTTGCGCGGTTCTAAACTCAGAAAGGCTTCGTCAATCGAATAGATTTCAATGTCCGGCGTGAAATTTTCCAAAAGATTCATTACTCTGCCGGACATATCGCCGTATAAAGCATAGTTTGAAGAAAATATTTCGGCTTCGTGTTCATCGAGCAAAGATTCAACTTTGAAAAGCGGACTTCCCATTGTTACGCCGATTTCTTTTGCTTCTTCACTTCGGGCAATTACGCATCCGTCGTTATTCGACAAAACGACAATCGGCTTATGTTTGACGGAAGCATCAAAGACACGCTCACAAGAAGCGTAAAAGTTATTGCAATCGAGTAAGGCTATCGCGTTTTCCATAAATCAATGTTTCGTGATCGAATACGTAACTTTTCCCCAAATCTCGAAATCCATAAATTCGGTAATTTCGAGCGGTTTGTATTTCGCATTTTTGGAATGCAGAAAGATTCTGCTTTCGTCGGTTATTTCAAGCTGACGAACACACATTTCATTGCCGATTCGCGCCAAAACAATATCGCCGGATTTCGTTTCGATCTGCCGATCAATGACGAGTTTCGATTTGTCCATTATGCCGACATCGATCATTGAATCGCCATTTACGCAAACGTAAAATGTCGCAAACGGATGTCGGATAATTTCACGATTTAAATCAATCGCCGTTTCGATATAATCTTCCGCCGGAGAAGGAAAACCCGCCGAAACGTGACAAAAAGCAAGCGGAATCAGCAAGCCTTCGGTAAACTCTGAGTTATTTATCGGCGGTTGAAACGAGGGAGAAACATTGGAAATTGAAATCTCTTGCATATTCATACAATTAGAAAAAGGTAAAGCCAAAGATTCATCTATGAAACTATGTATATCACAAGAAACACTGAAAATCCAGAAGTTATTTTATATTGTAATTGAATCTTTTAAGTTTAAAGGGCTTTTATTCAGTTTAATTCCCGCAAACGAATTCTGATCAGTCAATCAATTCAAATTGAACCCACTGATCGGCTGATTGATTTTTTGATTTCACCGATTTATTGACGATCAGAATTTGCAAAACGTAATCGCCCGACTTCATTTCGTGTCCGATGCTCAAAGCTCCGGCGAATTGTAGTTTTGCCGGATTGCTTTGACCTTCAGTGTTAAAAGGCTTCGGTTTGCCGTCTAAAATAAGTTTTCCGTCACGAAATAGCCTGATTTGTGTTTGAAGTTCGTTTTTTTTGGATGAATCGAATTTAGTATTGTAAATTTCGGCAGTGTAGCTCAGGATAGTTCCTTTTTTAAATCGTCTGAGCGAAGTATCCTGCATCAGATCGACTTGTCTTTGTCCGGTATTTTGAGATGAACTGAGTTCGTTCCACTGCGCTTCGGTAAAATTTTCCAAAACGATTCCCGAAACCGACAATTCGCCTTTTTTGAGATCGGGAACTTCGATGAATTGGCTTGCCGAGCCGACTTTCGCGCTCGCCACATCACGCAGCGCAATCCGCATTTGATATGCGCCGGGCTTTTTGATCGGAAAAACAAAATTATAAACAAAACCTTCGTCCAGAATCTTTTGATATTTTTCGTTCTTAACTTTGATCGTGTAATTTTGTCCGACTTGATCGACAATCGCGCCGGTTTCGCCGAAACTGATCGCCATAACGTCGAAAGTCGCTTGTTTTTGTCCGTCGGGCGCATCGGAAAAAGTTAAATCTTTGGCATCGATATGGAGAAATGATTGGATAAAAGAGTTGTTTTTATCGTCTTTTCCGAATAACGTGTTGAGCTTTAAATTAATGTCGTTCGCGGTAAAAGGCGAAGTTAAAGGCTTCAGAATTTGCTGCAAAGGAGTTTCGGCTTGCGGCGCGGCATTACGAACATCGGAATCGGCAACGCCGAAAAAGCCGCTGCGGAAGCTGACGTGGTATTCGGGCTTTTTGAGTTTGACGGTTAATTTGTTAAAACGACGGGTTTTAGCGTCGAAAGTATCTGAATCGGGCTGATAACCAATCAAATAAAATCCTTTCGTGTCTTCGAGCATTTGCGCGAGTCCGAGATTGAAATCATTGTTATTGAAAACCGCGCGTCCACCCGTTTCTTTTGCCAAAAACGCCAAACCTTGCTGTTTATCCTGCAATTCGTCGGAACGCGTAACGAGTCCTTTTTCAAGCGAGCTCGGCAGCGAAGCCGGAACATCCTGCGCCGTCAATCCCATCGGCGTCAAACCGCGTGCATCCTGCGTGTAGATCGTCACGGAAGCGCGGTTGCAAACATCGGTCAACTGCTTTAATGCGTCTTCCATTTTCGTACAGCGTGCAGCATCTTTTTTCGTATCGGTTTTAGTGCAGTAAGAAAAACCGTCCGAAAAAAGCATAATCGATTTTCTGCCCGGAAGATCGCTCATTCCTTTGACGATGAACCCGACAGAGCCGAGCGTTCCGATCGTAAAAAGGTCTTCGCGTAATTCATTAAAAACGGCAATGCGGTCTTTTTCAGCCTGCACCTGATCGTTCATCATACTCGCCGCACCTGCGCCGGCTTGGCTCGGAATCGCGGAGTGTGCTTGAATAATTTCCTGCAAAGTCGGCTCGATCGGTGTGAATGCTCCGACACCGGCGCGTCCAAGCGGATTCCAGCGAATTTTTTCGATCGCCAA
>DAITPE010000440.1:0-5052 GCA_036833775.1 Pyrinomonadaceae bacterium
CGATAAAACTGCCCAATCCGCCCGATTCGCGTTCTAATGTTTTTCCGCCAATCTTTTCCGCAAACCTTCTTCGCCCCAATTCATAATTATGTCGTGATTCCATTTGAAAAAAGGTTTGGCGACGGGCGCGAGAAGATTCATCCAAGATTTGGTCGTGCGGACTTTCCAATCGTATCGAACGCGCGTTTTATTTGCAGATTCGGCGAAAAATTGCCATAATCCGACACCTTCCAATTCACCGAAAGCGCGGGCTTCGATGAGTTTAAGTTCTTCGACGCGGACGATTTCCGAATCGAAAACGAGTTTATACGGAAGCGCGCTTTTCCACGTCGAACGCACGATCTTTCCAACGCCGTTTTCATTGCCGCTTTTTAATTCCTTGATGCGCAAAACGCCTTTCCACCATTCGTGCCACGTTTCGGAATTTTTTATCTCTTCCCAAACATTTTCGAGCGGTTCGTCAAAATGCCAGACCGAAACGAATTCATAATAGTTCATAACGAAAAACGGATGACGAATAATGATAAATCACTATCGGTCATCCGTTAAATAATCATTCGCCGAAAATTATTTTTTGGTTTCGGTTTTCTCGGTTTTTGCAAAATATCCTTCGCGGTGCGTGATCTTTACTTTTTGTTTCTGCATATCGACATTTGCAAGCTGGATTTCTATCTTGCGGTAAGAACCGTCGCGTTTTTGGTTGGTCGGTTCGTAAGAGATTAGATATTGCGAACGCATTTCTTCCTGAATTTGACGAAAAGCTTGGCGAAGTTCGGCTTCATCGCGCGGAAAATATGCGCGTCCGCCGGTTCTTTCGGAGATTTTGCGAAGCGCACTTTCATCTACGCCCGAATAAAAATTGTCGCCGATACCGATCGAATAAATGATCGCTTCGCTTTTCTGCGCGGCTCTGACGGCATCGTCCAATTTCTTTTGGCTAAATGTGTCGTAGCCGTCGGAAAGCAAAATTATCGCGCGGCGCGTTTTTTCCGGCGCAGGTCCGAGAATCTCGTCCGCCGTCACCCAAATCGCATCCCAAATTGCGGTCGAACCTTGAATCGCCTGATTTCTGCCGGAGATCGGCGGAGTTCCCGGAATGTTTCCGCCGTTCGTTACCACACCTCCGCCGACATAACCCGAAGGCGGAACGAATTCGACACGATCGATCGCACGGCGCAGACGATTCATATTATTCGTCATTCCTTGTTCGAGCGTCGCTTCGCCCGTGAATGAAACGATCGAAACTTCGTCTTTTGCAGGACGAATAACCGATTCGATAAAAGAAGCCGCCGCCGCTTTTTCTTCGGGCAAAGTTCTTTCCTGCGATGCGCTCGTATCGATCAAAATCGACAAACTCAAAGGCAGATCGATCTGTCTTGAAAACGAGATTATCTCTTGATTTTGTCCGTCTTCGATCAATTTGATGTCGGTTTTTTTGAGATCGGTCAAAAGCCGCCGATTTTTATCCTGCGCCGTGAAAAGAACATTGACGACTTCGGTATCGATCTTGATCACGTCGTCTTCTTCGATCGGAACGTCTTCGGGCGTCGGAGTCGGAGTCGGAGAAGCGGAAGTATTCGCCGGATTCGGCGGCATTTGCTGTGCGTTCGTAAAATCGAAACCGAAAAGCGCAACGCCGATAACCAACGCAACGAATGTTAAAATTGTTAATTTATTTTTCCACTTCATCATAAAACCTAAATAAAACCTTTATTTCAAGCTGTCACGAATCGCGCGATAACTGTCTTTCGTGCGGAGCTTGTAATTGTCTGCTTTTTGTTTATCGGTCAGCTTCACCATAATTTTGCGCGGTTTCCCGTCGTAATTTTGATTAGCCGGACGATAAGTAATGATGTATTGCGACTTCAATTCATCGGAAATCTTCTTGAAGGCTCTTTCCAAATTGATCATATCGCCTTCAAAAAATGCCTCGCCGCCCGTCGATTCGCAAAGCTGCGTCAAAGATTTATCGCCTTTATCTTTAATAGTTCCGGCTTCGACGCCGGGAACCGAACCAAGAAAAGCTTCCTTTGTAGAGATGGCAAAAACGGTCGTTTCGGTTCGCTGCGCAATATCGATCGCGTCTCTTAATTCGGCACGGCTGAAAGTATCGTCGCCGTCGGTGATGATGACGATCACGCGTCTGCCCGGCGCATTTCGGAGTTTTTCGTCGGAAAATTGCCAAACTGCATCGTAAAGCGCGGTTTGCGAACCGAATTTTTTGACGTTTTCGACCGCTTTATCTATTCGATCGGTTTTGTCGGTAAAATCTTGGATAAGCTTTACTTCGTGGTCGAAAGTCATAAAAGCGGCTTTATCTTTGCGGTTTTGCAAAACCGTATAAAGAAAATTTCGCGCCGCCAATTTGGAAAACTCCATTTTCCCTTTGGTCGATTCCGAAGTGTCCATCAAAACGCCGACGTAAACGACCGGATTCGTTTTTTCGTCCGTAAAAAACGTGACTTCTTGCTGAACGCCGTCTTCAAAAACCGCGAAATCGCCTTTTTGCAAACCCGAAATAAGCGCGTTCTTTTTGCCTGTCACCGTTACGGGCAAGCGAACCTCGAAGGTTTTTGTTGTGTCGATCGTCTCACTCGGAGTCGGAGTCGGAACGGGCGTTTGCGCGAAAACTGCCGCCGCCAAAAACAGAAAGACAAACTGAAAGCTGATAAAACGAAACAAATTTTTCATAACCGATTATTTTGAAAATTCTTGTGTCAGACGCATCTTTCGATGCTTGTTTACAAATGATTGTTGCCCATTTGCAAATGGAAAGTATAACAAAAGTGCTGTAAATGGTTAATTGTTCGTCGTTATTTGTTCGTTGAAAGGTTGCTCAAACAACAATTAACCATTTACGATTAACAATTAACGAACATATATGAACCAAAATATTTTTAGGGAATACGACATTCGCGGAATCGTCGGCGACCAATTGACGGATGAAACGGTCGAAAAGATCGGCTTGGCTTTGGGAACTTTTTTTGCAAAAAACGGCGCAAAACGAATCGCCGTCGGCTACGACGCACGCGAAAGCGGCACGCGTTTTCGTGATTTGCTCGTCAAAGGTTTCAACGCGACGGGCTGTGATGCGGTTCTTGTCGGTAGAGTTCCGACTCCGGTTTTGTATCACACGGTTTTTACCAAAGACGTTGACGGCGGCGTGATGATTACGGGTTCGCACAATCCGCCCGACCACAACGGTTTCAAGATTTGTCTCGGAAAACAAACGCTTTTCGGTTCGCAAATTCAGGAAATAAAAGAAATTGCGCTGGCGGGAGAATTTGCGAAAGGCGAAGGAACGACGGAAGAAATCGAAGTTTTAGCCGAATACGAAGCCGACATCAAATCAAAAGTAAATTTGGGCGAAAGACGTTTGAAAGTCGTCGTTGACGGCGGAAACGGAATGGGCGGCGTGACGGGCGTTCCCGTTTACGAAGGTTTGGGTTTTGAACTCGTCAAACTTTTTACCGAACCCGACAGCAATTTCCCGAATCATCATCCCGATCCGACCGTCACAGAAAATTTGCAGGACTGCATTGCCGCCGTTAAAGAAACGGGCGCAGATTTGGGTATCGCTTTCGACGGCGACGGCGACAGAATCGGAATTGTTGACGAAACAGGCAGAATAATTTGGGGCGACGAATTGATGGTTTTGCTTTCGCGCGAAATCTTGAAGGAAAACGCAGGCGCGACGATCATCGCCGAAGTAAAATGTTCGCAAAATCTGTTTGACGACATCGCAAATCACGGCGGAAATCCGATCATGTGGAAAGCCGGACATTCGCTCATCAAAGCGAAAATGAAGGAAACACACGCCGCGCTCGCCGGAGAAATGAGCGGACATATCTTCTTTGCCGACAAATTTTACGGTTTTGATGACGCAACTTACGCGGGGGCAAGAGTTTTGGAAATTCTTTCAAAAACCGACAAAACTTTGTCCGAACTTCTTTCGGATTTGCCCGAAACATTTTCAACGCCCGAACTGCGAGTAGATTGCGCCGACGAAAGGAAATTTGATGTTGTTGCAAAAATTGCCGAAGAATTTGCGAAAACAAACGAAGTCATCACGATCGACGGCGCAAGAATTCTTTTTGAAAACGGTTGGGGCTTGGTTCGCGCATCGAATACGCAGGCGATTCTGGTTTTAAGATTTGAAGCGGATTCGGAAGAAAATCTGGCAAAAATCCGCGAGATCGTCGAACAAAAGGTTAATAAGCTGATCGAATGAAAATTAAATTTATTCGATAAAATATTGGTAATAAATTCTTTTTAGAAATATAATGACGAAAAGTTTAATTTGTGTGCAGAGGTAAATTTATGAAATCGATATTGAGGCTTTTCTGTATATCATTTTTCCTGATAATTTCCATACAGGCTCAAAACGTAAAAATTAAATCATTAGTTATCGAGCCGTCTTATCCTGATTCCAATTACGTTGCGGTTAATGGCGATAATATCAGCTCGACATCGATACGCGGAGAATTCGATCCGGGTTGGTGGCGTTGCCGTCTGCCGTGCGATTCGGGAACCGAAATTCCTTTATCGATTGTCAGAACGTCAACTATGGGGCTTGGTTATCTCCCGATCAGAGGTGCCGCCGATGTTGCGATCGACGGAACCCAATATAATTGGGTCGTCGGTTATCTCGAGATGATCTACAGTGTTCCGTCGGTTTCTCTAAACCGGTATTACACGCAGAGAAAAATAACTTTTGCGCGAAATGCCGATACTCAATATGTGAGAATAAAATTATGGAAAAGTGAGAATGAATTTCCGAATGCGCCGCCGATTCTTGACCAAACATTGGATATGAACTGCACCGTTTATCTGACTGTGCAGAGAATCAACGACTATTTAATCAATAATGTCCCGAAACCGAAATTTTCAACCCGCGAATATAAGTGGAAATGCGAGGTGAGATAAGGCGATAAAAATTTTAGGAGAATTTTGCTTCATTTAATTTTGCATTGACTAAATCAGAAATTATTGGCATAAATGAATTGGAATATTT
Organism: Pyrinomonadaceae bacterium; assembly: GCA_036833775.1. Classification (GTDB taxonomy): domain Bacteria; phylum Acidobacteriota; class Blastocatellia; order Pyrinomonadales; family Pyrinomonadaceae; genus JAJQRF01. Next base: position 5,015 of record DAITPE010000440.1, read on the forward strand.
TATGAGATTTACATTCATAATCAGCATTAGCACGAATA
>DAITPE010000441.1:0-5043 GCA_036833775.1 Pyrinomonadaceae bacterium
AACACGCCCTTGGGGTTAAACGTCACGGCGCCCGCGAGCGTGCTGTTCAGGCCGACGACCTTGGGGTTGGCGCGGATCGGCGCGGCATTGGCATCGTTACGAAATCGCTTATTTGCTTTTAGCAGGTCTTTCGACTCCACTCGTGCTTTCAGTTCACTCGATCGTTTCGTTCGACTTCTCGGTTTCGCAAGTTCCGGGTTGGCACGCGACGATCTTTCCACCGTATTTCGTTGCAGGTGCCGTTTTTGCGGGTTTCGCAATGGTTTTGATTCTTTGTATTCCGTTGCGCCACGTTTATCGAATGAAAGATTTCATCACGCATACGCACCTCGTTTACATGGCGAAAGTCATGTTGGCGACGGGGTTGATCGTTTGTTACGGATATGCGATGGAAGCGTTTTTTGCGTGGTATAGTCAAGCGCAATATGAAGTCTTTATGATGAAAAACCGTGCTTGGACAGGTCCGTATTGGTGGTCTTACTGGCTTTTGATTCTGTGCAACGGTGCATCGATTCAATTGTTGTGGTTCAAACGTTTCAGAGAAAGCGAATTTTGGCTTTTCTTGATTTCGATCGTGGTTAGTGTCGGTATGTGGCTCGAACGATTTGTAATTATCGTTACGAGTTTGCATCGTGATTTCTTGCCGTCGTCCTGGGCAATGTATTCGCCGACGATGTTTGACTGGTCGATGTTTTTGGGAACGCTCGGATTCTTCTTTACATTGATCTATCTGTTCGTGCGCTTTGTTCCGATCATTTCGATCTTTGAGGTTAGAACATTGCTGCCGTCAGCCGAAGTCGAACATCATCACGACGAACATCATAAGGAAAGTTTTATCGAGCAGGTGAACGAACCGAAAGGTGAAACTGCTTAAAGTTTTGTAAAATTGAAATTGCAGCCGAATTGCAATGTCCGCAGTCGGATTAGTGGGCAACTCACCCATGCCGAAACGATTGCCAGCAAAGCAAAACGGCTGCAAGCTAAAGCAAAAATATGGAAAAAGAGATTTACGGATTATTAGCGGAATTTGATACGCCGACCGAACTCGTTCAGGCGGCGGAAAAAGTGCGCGATGCAGGTTTTACGAAAACCGACGCATTTTCGCCCTTTCCGCTTCACGAGATTGATGAAGCACTCGGAATCAAACGCAGTATTTTGCCGTATTTGGTATTTGCCGGCGGCGTGACCGGACTTTTGACCGGAATCGGTCTGCAAGTTTTTACACACGTCATCGATTATCCGATCATCGTCGGCGGTCGTCCGCATTTGAGTATTCCTTCTTTCGTTCCGCCCGCATACGAATTGACGATTTTACTGGCAGGTTTTACGGCGGTTTTCGGAATGCTCTTTTTGAACGGATTGCCGCGACCGTATCATCCGGTTTTCAATGTTCCGCGTTTTGCTTTGGCTTCGAGAGAAAAATTCTTTTTGCTGATCGAAACGAAAGACCCGAAATTTAATTACGAGGAAACGAAAAGTTTTATGGAAAGCTTGAATCCGCAGGAGGTTTTCGATGTTGAAGACTAAACTTTTGTGGATCGCCGTCACAGGATTATTTATTGTCAGCGTCGGCTGCCGCTATGATATGCAGGATCAGCCGCGCTACAAAGCGTATAAAAAGAGCGATTTTTTTGCTGATAAACGCGCTTCGCGTGATTTGCCCGAAGGCACCGTCGCACGCGGACATTTACGCGAAGACAAAGCTTTTTACACAGGCAAAAAAGAAAATGCCGATCCGAACGTGCAAGTTCAAACGACCACGAATGCACAGGGAAACACTTTAGTATCGAGTTTTCCAAACGATATTGAAAAAATGCCTGTTCCTTTGACGAAAGAATTGGTCGAGCGCGGACAGGAAAGATACAACGTATATTGCACGGTTTGTCACGGACCGCTCGGAAAAGGCGACGGAATGGTCGTGCGTCGCGGATTTCCGCAACCGCCGACATATCACGACGACCGTTTGAGAAATGCACCGGACGGACATTTCTTCGATGTAATGACGGTTGGTTGGGGCAAAATGAACAGCTACGCGCAACAGATTTCTCCGGCTGACCGCTGGGCGATCGTTTCGTATATTCGGGCTTTGCAGTTGAGCCAAAATCCGACCGGACAAAAAACAACAATGACTTCAAACACGAATGCGAATACGGCAACCGAGCCGAAAGCGGCAAATACGAACACTGCTGCAAACGCGAATACGCAGGGAGGCGGAAAGTAAATGACTGAACTTGAAAATTATCAAGCTCCGGCTGTCATTGACCGCTGGCGAACAATTGCTCTCGGAATCGGTGGAATCGGACTTCTCGTTTGGGCAGTCGGAACATATCTTGACGTTCAAAACGGTTTGCGTTCGTGGCTCTTAGGACTTATTTTCTGGGGCGGCATCGGCATCGGCGGACTCGGTATTTTGATTCTTCAGTATTTAACGGGCGGCGCGTGGGGCGTGGTCATCAGAAGAACGGTCGAAGCCGCTTCGCGAACACTTCCGGCGATATTCATTCTGTTTTTACCGATCGCGATCGGCGTTAAAAGTCTTTACGAGTGGACGCATTTGGAAAATGATCCGATCATCGCAGGTCGCGGTTGGTATTTAACAGTGGCGGGTTGGGTAGTCAGAGCCGTAATTTATTTCGTTCTTTGGGGCGTGATGGTTTATCTGCTCAATAAGTGGTCGGCAAATCAAGATAAAGCCGCCGATATGGAAGAATCGGCAAAATGGCTCGGAACTGCAACGGCTTTTTCGGGACCGACGATGGTTTTCTTCGCATTGGTCGTAACATTTGCCGCAGTCGATTGGGTAATGACGCTCGAACCGCATTGGTTTTCGACGATTTGGGGCTTGTTGTTTGTCGCTGGTTGGGGCTTGAGCTGTTTCTGCTTTGTCGTTGCGATTCTGGCATTGCTTGCCGATAAAGCTCCGATGAACCGCATTTTAGGAAAACGTCATTTCCACGATCTCGGAAAATTGATGCTCGCACTCGTGATGGTTTGGGCATATTTCAACTTTTCGCAATTTTTGATCATCTGGTCGGGAAATATTCCTGAAGAAACAGGCTGGTATTTGACGAGAATGAAAGGCGCGTGGGGATGGCTCGGAGCAATTTTGATCGTTTTCCACTTCGCATTTCCGTTCTTGATCTTGCTTCAGCAGGATTTCAAACGCAAAGCAAAATTGTTGGCGACATTGGCAGGATTCATTTTGATAATGCGTCTGGTTGATATGTTTTACTTGATCGCGCCGAGTCCGATGATCGAACACGGCGGACACGAAGTTTCGCATTTCAGTTGGCTGTATTTTGTCGGACCGATCGCGGTCGGCGGACTTTGGTTATGGTATTTCTTCGGTGAGTTGAAAAAACGTCCGATGGTTCCGATCAACGATCCTTTTTTGGAAAACGCCATCAAACACGGTAAAGGACATTAATAATTATGGGAAGCACAAAACACGAAAAGTCATTTGTAGATTTTGACAAACCATACGAACAAAACGTCATCGGATTAAGCGGAATCGTTTATTTCACCATCGGCTTGGTTTTCTTGATCGTGGTTGCCTTCGGTTTGATGTGGGCTTTAAAGAGCGTTCTGGAAGATTATGCCGTTGAAAAGGACAAAACAAACGCTAATCCGTTGATGCTGAAAGATACGGAGCGTTTACCGCCCGAACCTCGGTTGCAGGCTGCACCGGGATTTGGAGTTGATGGTCCGAACGGTCGCGTTAATCTCGAATTAAATATTCCGCAGGCAGAATACAGAACTTTGCAGGGAATTTGGAACAAAGAACTCGCGGAAGGACAGAAAGGCGCGAACGGCGCAGTTGTAACTTTGCCGATAAATGAGGCAAAAACAAAACTTTTGGAAGGAAATGCCGCTCCGGCTTCAGGCGCAAAAGACGATACATTTAAGAATTCGCAAATGATTCTCTCGGATTCGAGCGCAGGCAGACTGAGTTCTGAAAAGAGAAGATAAATTTCCAACGGTTTTACGATTTAAGACCGTTATTAAGTGAGAAGTAAAATGAAAAAAAGTTTCGCGGGTTTAGCAGTTTTAAGGCTGAAACTTTTTGCTCTGATAACAATTTTTTTGATATTTGTCAGCGCGTCGGCACAACGTGTCGAGCATTATAATTCGCCGCTTTATTCGCCGAAAACATACGATCCGAATGAAGCCGGAACGAGCAACGGTTTGCCGAATATATTGAAAACGGTCGGCATCGAACAAAAGCTCGGCGAGCAGATTCCGCTCGATGCGGTCTTCAAAAATGAAGACGGCAAGCAAGTCAAGCTCGGCGAATATTTCGGCAAAAATCGACCTGTGATTTTGGCACTCGTTTATTACGAATGCCCGATGCTCTGCAATGAAGTTTTGAACGGTTTGACCGGTTCGCTCAAAGGAATGTCGTTTGACGCAGGAAAGGAATTTGACGTTTTGGCGATCAGTTTCGACGCACGCGAGAACGATAAACCCGATTTGGCGAAAAACAAAAAACTGGGATATTTAGAGCGATACGGTCGTGCAAATTCGGAAAACGGTTGGCATTTTTTGACCGGAACGCAGGAAGAGATTGACAAAGTAACGAAAGCCGTCGGATTCAATTACGAATACGATGCGAAGACCGATCAGTTTGCCCACGCCGGCGGCGTGATGATCATTACGCCCGAAGGCAAAGTTTCGCGTTATTTTTACGGCATCGATTATGCCGCGAAAGATTTGAAATTCGGCATTATGGAATCGGCGCAAAGCAAGATCGGAAATCCGGCTGAACAATTATTGCTTTATTGTTTTCACTACGATCCTTCGACGGGAAAATACGGTTTAGCAGTAATTAACGTGATTCGTATTGCCGGAATTTTGACATTGCTCGGAATGGGCGGAATGTTTTTTGTCTTCTGGCGTTATAACAAAAAGAAGAAAGTTGAATTGACGGAAAGTATTTAAAGACAGGTTTCAAAAGATTGAAACGGTAAACTGTCACAAAATTAATAAAGATGATTATGCAACAGAATTCGTGGATTCCATTATTTCCCGAACAAGCTTCAAGTT
>DAITPE010000442.1:0-5041 GCA_036833775.1 Pyrinomonadaceae bacterium
CTGTTGTTTCTAAATTTTTGTTTCTTTCGTGTATTTCGCGGGCAAAACCTACCTGTTCCAACTATCTATCTCATCTCTGAGAGTTTTATATTCTTTTCTGTTTCCGAATCTTTCGTATTCCATTTTCGGATAATGCCCAAAATTTACAAGCAAAGCCAGATCAAATTTGGTTGCGTTCAAATAATTCATAGTTTGCGCCCGATGCTCATCTATCAAATTTGAAACGGCTTTTAGTTCAACAATGATTTTATAAAACAAACAAAATCAGGCTTGAAATATTGATCCAATAAATTGCCTTTGTAATCCAATTGAATTTTAGGCTCGAAGACAAACGGAATATTTTGTAAACGAAATTCTATCTGCAAACACTCTTGATAAACAGGTTCAGTAAATCCGCAACCTTTCTGTTTATAAACTTCAAAACACGCGCCGATAATCTTATAACTTTCTTCTTTGAAGATTATTTCAGCCATATTTTCATTTACCCATGAAACCGCTTTTATTTGCCCACGAAACATACGAAATAAACTAAATGAATTAATAAATTTTTATGTTTTTTTCTTTTTTTCGTCCTTTTCGTGTATTTCGTGGGCAAAATCTTATCTTAATTTCTCAGCCAACTTCGGAATTATCTTCTTCGGCATCTGAATCGCGCCGACGATGTGACGCGCTTCGGTGAAATGTCCGACGACGTAAATGCCCGAAATGTTTGTTTCAAAAGTTCCTTCATCGTAAACAGGAACTTCGCCATATTTGCCGTTTTTCGTTTCCACGCCGAGATTTTTCAGCATTGTTAAATCTGCGTCCGAGCCGATCAAGATGAACAAAACATCGTTCGGAAAAGTTTCGATTTCGCCGTTTTCGTTTTCTAAAACGATCTCTTTTTCCTTGATTTCAACGACGCGGTTTAGAAAATAGACGTTTAGACATTCTTTCGACAATTCTTCTTCGAGCGGCTGTTTTACCCAATATTTGATACAGCCTTGTTTCGGGTCGTTGTTTTCCCAATCTTTGCGGAAAATTGCGAGAATCGCGTTTGCGCCTTCCTGTGCGAGAAAAAGCGCGGCTTCGCCCGCCGAATTTCCGCCGCCGATGACCATCGCGTTTTTCTTCACATAAGGATAAGTTTCGCGGAAAAGATGATGAACTTTCGGCAAATCTTCGCCCTTCGCACCCAAATGTCGCGGAAACTGCATCGCACCGAACGCAAACAAAACCGTTTTCGCTTCGTAAACACCTTTGCTGCTCGTGATTTTGAAATGATTTTCGGCGATTTTCTCGACATTCAAAACTTCTTCTTCCCATTGCACGCGCAGATTATTCTGCAAAACGAAATGCGTGTAATAAGAAAGAAGTTCTTCGCGCGTCGGCTTTTCACGCGCCGGATTTAAGTCGCCTTCGTTAAATTCGAGTTCGTTCACGGTCGAAAAAACCGTCAAACCGATCGGATATTGATAGATCGTGTTTCCGATCAAACCTTTTTCCAAAACCAAATAATTCAGTCCGAGTTTTTGCGCTTCCCAAGCCGCCGAAATTCCCGCCGGACCTGCGCCGATAATCAAAAGATCAATCATTTATTTTTTTAATTCGTTTAATTCGCTTTCGAGAACTTTAATTTTTAACCCCAATCTGTACACAACATAAAAAAATGCGGTTGAAAGACCTGCGAAACCAAGCATCATAAAAAACAATATTCTTTCGGTTAATATTGAAAGATAGATTATTATGGCTGAATCCGTGTTAAAGTCGGCACCGACTTTGCTACGTTCTTGATAAAATGAAGTTATCGAATCTCTCACGTCCCATTTAAAGTAAAAGAATAGAAGTATGAATGCGCTCCAAGTTAATATTGGAATTGCAAAACTAATTAAAGCCGTCTGCCGATCATTTTTCATTTTCTATTTTTTTCTTTGTTATTTTTACAAGTCAATAATCAATCATTTATTTTTTGTTTTAATTCTTCAACTTCTTTCCTCAAGTTATATTGTGAAATTAACAAAACAAACAAAATAGGCTGCAGAAAAAGCATTAAATTTCTTGTATTTTGAGAAAAAATAGTCGTTTGAAAATTAGTTATTGAGGCTTTTCTGATTTCACTACACCATTTTTTATCCAAAGAATCCCGCTCGGCTCTTTGCAAGCAAATTTCTTCTTCTTTATTTACTCTCTCGTAAAATAATTCTTTGTCTTCCCGATCAAAATAATTGAAAAACAAATTCGGCAAGATAATTACAAATATAAAAATCAAACCATAATTCAATGCTTTTTTAACTTTTTTGTCCATTTTCCAATTTCTTCAATTCTTCGGTAAATTTCTCAATCTGCACACTAGTGTTTTCGAGTTCTCGTTTCGATTCGAGATATTTTTCCCATTCGTTCGTGTTGGTCAAAGCCTTTGCCACGTCTTCATCGAGCGCGTGCGCCATTACCGCGAGCAGATCGCTCAAAGATTCGTTCGCCTGCAAAAGCGATTGAATGATCGTGTAAGCCAATTTTGCATTCGGCAAATCAATGTCTAATTCGTTCATATTTATTTTTGCTACATTCATTTTAAGGCGTTTTCTTTTCAATCCAAAATTCGGTTTTTATCGTTTTGCGCGTTCCGGCTTTGATGAAAGTAATTTTTGAAAAATCGTATCTACGAAATGCGATCCATTTTTTTATTCGCCGTTCCTGAACAGAAATTTGTTTCGTTGTTCCGTAATTCAGAACATATCCTTTCAACTCGGGATCATTTGCCAACCGAATATAAAAAAAGTCGATTGGTGATTTCAATACGTTTGCCGTGGCATTTTCAAATTCATTAATTTTTTCTACGAATTCTTGAGGAGTCGGAGGTTCTGCACCGCTCGGAACTAACCAAAATTCTGTATTAATTTTCGGGCTAAATCCGCCGTCAATATATGTAATTCTTTGCGGATCGTATTTGCGAAAATAAATTGATTTCCATAGCTGTTTGCGTCTTTTCGCAATTTCTTTGGGCAGACCGTAATTGATTATATAGCCTATCGCGGAAGGATCATTCGCAAGCGCGATCTGAAAATTATCCATTCTCATTTTTACTTCGCCGTCAAAATTCGTGCCGAATTCGTCAATTTTTTGTGCAACGGGTTTTGGCGGTGAAGTTTCGGTTTGAGCAAAACACAGCGAACAAAAAATAAATAAGATCAATATTAAGGATTTGAGCATAAATTTTCTCCGTTTTTTAAGATTTAAGATTTTCTAAAATTTAGGAATTTCACCGTCTTCGGGAATGAGCCAGAAAACTCTTTTTGCTTTTCCGGTCGCTCTGCCGCGCACGAAATTTATTTTGAAATTCGTATAACCGTAACATTCGGGGCAATTTTTCAATAAATTATCCAAGATCAATTTTTCGCCGACCGAAACGTCTTTCAAATTTCCGTAAGTAACGATGTATAACTGCGAATTTTCGTGTCTGACTTCGCTGACGGTTTTGGCGATCGCCTTCATTTTTCGTTTCCATTCGGGCATTTTCAGCTTTCCGAATTCGGCTAATTTTTCCGCTTTTTTTGCAAATATCGGCGTTTGAAGTTCTTTCGGAACGAGCCATAATTCCGCCGTCAGTGGATTTTGAGCGTTACCTTTTTTAATCAAAATTCGTTCGTTTTCAATTTTCGCAAACGTCATATAATTGCGGATTTTATTTTCAAACTCCGCAAATTCAGCATCGTCGGCTTTGATCAAAATATAACCTTTGACACTTTCGCGTGATTTCAGTTGATTAAAATATTCGCCGAAAATCCATTGATTAAAATGCTCGCTTTGCACACTGATCTTTTCAAAACGAAACGGTTCGAGAATTTTCAGCGGAGTTTTGTTGTCAGCTATTGAAGGCACAGGTGAATCTGCGCCGCTCGGAACGATCCAAAGTTCGGTTTTGACGATTCGACTGTAACCGCCGTCAATAAAAGATATGCGAATCTCTTTTCTAAAATTTATCGCATCGGCAACCTGTTTTTTGCGAAGCGCAAGGTCTTTTTCACTGCCGTAATTGATGATATAAGGTTGCGCGTTTTCATCTTTTTGCAGTTCCGCAAAAAACGCATCAATTCGCATTTTTAACTGCTTATTTGAAACACTTTCAAATTCATCGATCTTTTGAGCCTTCGGATTATCGATTTGAAATTTCGTTTGTCCGAAAGCGGTCAAACTTAAGACGATAAGGATTAAAAACAAACTTCGCAACATATCTGAAACCTCTGTTTTTGTCAGTATTTACGGTTGATTAAAAAATGTATTTTCATCTTCGATCTTCCTTTCTTGCGGCGACGGAGTCGGATTTTTTCCTTTTTTCGGGACGATCCAAAATTCGAGTTGAATATTGTCACGATAACCGCCGAAAATTATTTCCATTTTGTTCGGCGAGATTCCCGATTTTTTTGCGATTAGCTGTTTGCCTTCTTCAAAACGCGCTTGCAGTTTTGACACATCATAATATTGATCGTCGGCATAAAAAACGATCACGCCGCGCGAATCTTTTTGTTTTTCGATCATTTCGCCGAAATTTTCCTTCGCCCAAGAATATTTGGCTTCTTCGATCTCTTCAGCGGTCGGTTTATAGTCTTCAGAAATTTCTTCGGGATTTTCTGTTTGTTCGTAAGCCGCTTCGTTTGAATCGATTTCGTTCGGTTCTTCAAGATTTTTTTCCCGCGCCCATTCTTCTTCTCGGGCAATTCTTTCCGCTTCCAAACGCGCTTTTACGGATGGCAGTAAAAATTCATCTTCTTCATTTATTCCGCCGTAAATATCGTATTCATTATTGAAATAAACGTGTGTCTTATCGAAAAGAAATGTTTTATCGGTCGGAATCACGGGTTTATCGACGGTTTCGGTCGGTGTCGGAATTTCGCCGTTTTCGGGAACGAGAAAAAATTCGGTCGTGACCGTTTCACGAAAACCGCCGTCGATGAAAACGACCGCCTCGGGATCGTATTTTCTGAAACCAATTTGCTGTCTGATACGTTTTTCAAACATCTTCGATTCATAATCAGCAGGAAGAAAATCTTTGCCGTTGTAAACA
>DAITPE010000443.1:0-2148 GCA_036833775.1 Pyrinomonadaceae bacterium
TCTTTTCCGTCAAAACCTCTTTCAAAATTGCCGCAAACTCTTTATTTTGAATTTCTTTTTCGTTCAGCAACGTTTTGAAGATCGTTTCGTTTTGCAGATAAATTCGCTTTTCCGCTTTTTCTTCATCGCGAATTTTGCTTTCAAAATAAAATATCAACTGCTCATTTTCGTTAAAAAGATATTCGTATTTTTCGATTGCCGACGAGCGTTTCGTTTCGATCTCGATCTTTAATAAGCGATTCGGATACGGATTTTTTTCGCGGTCGCCGTAGGTGTAATAAAATTTCACGACGCTTTGAAAAATCCCGACCGCCGGATATGAACCGTTGTTTTTATTGACCGTCATTTCAGTCAAATAAACCGACGAATATTCGCCGTTTTCGTTCGATTCAGCGATTTTTGCGTTTGTTTCGCGGTAAATCTTTTTTATATTTTCAATTCTTTTGTCGGTTTGCGCGTGTAAAACGGACGAAATTCCGCATAAAAATAATAAAAATATCGACGCAGTTAGTTTGATTTTAAAATTCTTCATAACAAATTCCTTTTCTCATAACGAAAATCCGCATAAATTTTGCACCTAAATTCTTTTTTTTGATACTCTTTCACTACAACATTTATGAGCGACAAATTTAAATTAGCCGATCCGTGCACGATGATTATTTTCGGTGCAACGGGCGATCTGACGAAACGTAAACTTTTTCCCGCGCTTTATAATTTGGCGAAAGCCAAGTTTTTACCCGACAATTTTGCGATCGTCGGAGTCGGTCGGCAGGAAATGACGAGCGAAGATTTTCGTTCGCAAATTAAAGGAAATCTGATCGAATTTATCGGCAAAGACATCGATAAGGATTTGCTGAAATGGTTTGAAGAACGGACGCATTACACGGGCGGCGATTTTGCGGCGAAAAAGACTTTTACCGAACTCAAAAAGTTGCTCAAGGAATTGGATAAACAGTTCGACATTCCCGAAAATTACTTTTTTTATCTCGCCACGCCGCCGTCGCTTTTCGGTTTGGTGACGGAAAAAGTTGCGGAGATCGGTTTGACGGACGAAAAAGACGGCTGGCGCAGATTCATTTACGAAAAACCTTTCGGACGCGACCTCGAAAGCGCGAAGGCTTTGAATGCCGAACTCAAAACTCTGCTTAACGAATCGCAGATTTACCGCATTGATCATTATTTGGGCAAAGAGACGGTGCAGAATATTTTGGTTTTTCGTTTCGGAAACTCCATTTTCGAGCCGATCTGGAATCGAAATTATATCGACCACGTGCAAATCACAGTTGCCGAAAAGCTCGGTGTCGAAGCGCGCGGCGGTTATTACGACACGGCGGGCGCATTGCGCGATATGATCCCGAATCATATTTTCCAACTCGTGACATTAACCGCGATGGAACCGCCGATCTCGTTTGAAGCGAACGCAGTGCGTGATGAACAATCGAAGATTTTGTGCGCGATTCAGCCTTTTTCGCCCGAAGACGTTTTGCACAAAACCGTGCGCGGACAATACGGCGAAGGGCAAATTGAAGATAAAAAGAAGCTCGCTTACCGAAACGAAGAACAGGTTAATCCTAATTCAAACACCGAAACTTATGCCGCTTTGAAACTTTCGATCGACAATTGGCGTTGGGCTGGCGTTCCGTTTTATGTCCGCACCGGAAAACGAATGGCGGCGAAACATTCGGAGATCGTCATTCAATTCAAAAAAGCTCCGTTTATGCTTTTCCGCGAAACGGCGATCGAAAAACTGACGACGAACCGCATTGCGATCCACATTCAGCCCGACGAAGGAATCACGCTTCATTTCGGCGCGAAAATTCCGGGTCCGATCGTCAATATGGGCGCAGTCGATATGGATTTTAATTACGTCGATCACTTCGGCGAGCAGGTTTCGACGGGTTACGAAAGACTTCTTTTCGATTGTATGACGGGCGACGCGACGCTTTTCCAACGCGCCGATATGGTCGAAGCAAGCTGGGCGATCGTTTCGCCGATCCTCGATGTTTGGCAAGCGATTCCGGCGCGCGATTTCCCGAACTACGAATCAGGAAGCTGGGGACCGAAGGAAGCCGACACGCTTTTGGAACAAGACAACCGCAAATGGCAAAATTCGGTGGAATAATCTAAATTTCAACATTTTGACGAGCG
>DAITPE010000443.1:2248-5027 GCA_036833775.1 Pyrinomonadaceae bacterium
TCCGAAACATTTTGACGAGCGTCCGAAACATTTTGACGAGCGTCCGAAACATTTTGACGAGCGTCCGAAACATTTTCACTTCGCGAAAATGTTTCGGACGCTTTTGTTTATGCAGTCGTTTGGCTTTGCACCAAAACCCTCAAAGCTTAAGCGGTTTGAGTGCAAAATGTTCAGAGTTCAAACTTTAGTTTGAATTCCTCGGCGTAAATTCAAGATAAATCTTGAACTGCGGAACGCGTTCGATTAGCCGCCAAATGTTGATTGAGTGCAAAATGTCTTTTTTAAGCGGTTTGAGTGCAAAGCCCAGTCGTTTTAAGGATTATCAGCCGCAAAATCCGCGTCCGTCACTTCATCGTTCAGATTTATCATCTTCGTTGACGGCGTAAAAGTATATCGTTTTGAAGAAACCGTTAAAACGTATGTCGCCCCCGTCGGCAGATTGTCGAATTTATAATTTCCGAACGAATTCGTTTTCACCGTCAGAGGCTGCGAAAGATTTCCGCCCGAAAGCGTGACGGCAACATTGCTCAAACTGTTCTTTCCGGCAATCACGCGACCGCTGATCGCCGTATTTGCCGCCGTGGTCGGTGCGAAAACGACCGCAAAAGGAGAAAGTGAGGTCAGTCCCGACGTGCAGAGATTCGGATAAACATTGCCGACGGCGGTTCGATTTTGCCAAACTCTCGCTTCGAGATGATAAATTCTCAAATCCGCAAACTGTGCGGGCGTAAGCGTCGGCACATTGAAACAAACGGTCGGATTCGTATAAACCGCAGTCGTCGAAATATCGAAATTCAAACCGAGACTCGAACCCATCGGCAAAGGCGGAAGCGTTGCGGCATTGAGCGGCGTTAATTGAACCGCGCCGCCCGTCGTTATGCTTCCGAATGTTACGGTCGCTTCGCCCGTTTTGGTCGTGTTCGTGACGGTCGGATTCGATGCGCCTTTATATTTGCCGCCGTTTCCCGCGTAAAACTGATCGCGGATTTCCGCCGCCGAAAGTGCGCGGTTGTAAATTCCGATTTCATCAATGCCGCCCGAAAATACGGTAGTATTGACCGCGTTTCTGCCGATCACGATCGGAGTTGTGACATTATCAATCGCGCCCGTCTGCGCTCGGTTGCCGACTTCCACGCCGTTGACGTAAATTCGCATGAACGCTCCGTCGTAGGTTGCGGCAACGTGCTGCCAGACATTTGCCGTTACGATATTGGCGGGATTCAAATTCTGATAAACTCCGCCGATCATAATGATAAACGCCAGTCCGTTCGGCGCACCGCCGCCCGCCGGCTGTGTCGGTTCTAATAAATAGCCGCCGACATTGCCCGCCGTTCGTTTTTGAATGATCGTTCCGCCGTGCACTAGATTGGTCGAATAAATCCACGCTTCGAGCGTTAGATTCGTGCCGCCGTTCTGATTGGCGTTGTGCGGAATCGTGATTTGATCGTCAAAGCCGTCAAAACGAAAACCTTGACCGACCTTCCCATTTCCATAGGTCGCACCATTTTCGAGCGTCGCGTTGTTTCCGCCCTGCAAATCATTGGTGTTTCCGTCGCCCGCATACCAAGCCGCGAGATTGCTCGGAACGGTCGATTGCGCTTTTACTTTACCGCCGAGTCCGGCGTTGGCGATTGACTGAATTTCGGCTTCCGTCAAAGCCCGATTGTAAATTCCGATTTCATCCGCCGAACCCGTAAAATTGAAACTGCCGCCGAGTCCGCCGATGCGTAAATCTTGTGTGTTGGCTTGCGCGAGCGTTCCGATCGTCGAAGCGTTGGTCGAATCAAGAACGCCGTTGATGTAAATGCGGACGTTCGTGCCGTCGTATGTAAACGCGACGTGCGAGAAAACGTCTGTCGGAATTCCGGCAACGCTGCCGAAAGCTTGAAAATTAGAATCGTTGCCGACGCGGACGACAAGATTGTGAGTCACGCCGCTGAGAAAGAGCGAATAAGGTTGACCGCCCGCGCTGCCCGTGTTGCCTTTGAACAAAACGCCTTGAAAACCCGACTGTGAAGGTGACGGGTTGATCCAACCTTCGACCGTCACCGCCGTTGTCGGACGCAATGATTGCGAATCGGAAATATTTACCTGACTCGGTGCCGTGCCGTCGAATTTAAAGGCTTGACCGACTTTACCGACAGTAAAAGCCGTGCTTCCCTGCGAAACGCCGTTATTGCCGCTGCTTGACGAATCGAGCGTATCGCCGTCACCCGCGAGCCATAAAACCTGATCGTCCGGCGCAAAGGTCGAAAGCGGTTTGCATTTCCCGACCGTTCCCGCATTGAAAATCGCTGCGATTTCCGTCGCCGAAAGCGGGCGGTTGTAAATCGCCAATTCATCGATTGCGCCGAAAAATGCGTTGTCTGTTTGCCCGTCGCCGCGTGAGCCGATTGACGCGTTCGTCGAAAAGCTAAATTGTGGTGCGTAACTGACCGGCGTATCAGCCACGCCGTCGAGATAGAAAATAGTTTGCGAACCCGACCGTGCAACTGCAACGTGATGCCAATTCGTGTCGGAGATCGTCAAAGTCGGTGCCAGCACATTCGATTGTGCGACTTGCGATAAACCAAGTTTTCCCGTCGCCTGATCAATGTAGAAGTCGAAGCCGTTTTGACCATAGGCGAAAAATTGACCGGACGGACTTCCCCCGCCAGGAGAATTCGTCACGACGCTCGAACTCGATCTTTTCACCCAAGCCTCAATCGTAAATTCCTGCAGATGCAAATTCGCCGGATTGCCGACAAGCACGCGGTCGCCGTTATTTCCGGCAAGATTA